>NZ_JBEUTW010000219.1:0-20544 GCF_040492675.1 Bacillus sp. AP50 | reverse complement strand
ATTATATACAATACGTTATGTTGTAATCCAAAGGTTAGGGATATTACAAAAATTAATTTCAGAATTGAATAAGAAGAGATATGTATATACTTCAAAAGGTACACCTTTTGGAACATATTTAAAGATTAGAAAGAAAAATGGATTTTACAAAACATACAAAATGTTAAACTCATAGAACCTAGTAATGTTAAGCAAACATACTGATATCACAGGATTTTTATTTGGTTATTTAATGACGGATTCCACAAATTACAAAAAATGTAAAATTAGTTTTACTTTTGTAGTTGAATTTTCCTAAAAAGTGATATTTCAAATTGGATACTTATTTCATAGCAAAGCCAAAAGCACCCACCATGGATGCTTTTTAATTTATATATGTTTGTACTAGAACCGTTTTTTAAATTTTTAACAATACAAAAGAATTTAAAAAACGACAATTATGAAATAAATGTACTCATTATACTAATGAATTGGCCAATCTTAGCTGCAACTTGGGAGCCATGAACAACCATTGAGTTAATATCAGTTAAAGCCGCTTTCGCTCGTCTAAGAAGAGAGGGTTTTACAGCTGCACCTTGTTCTACATTTTGTGCTATCTCTTCAACAAAATCCAAAACATTCTCTTTAACATCTGAGTTCCCTATAGATATCTCTTTTAGTAATTCTATTTAGTAGAATATTCCCCTGTATAGCATCATTATTGGGTCCTGATTCCATGAGTTTGAAGTTAAGATATATTGAAAAAATCTTATTGAGATTTCTTGTCAATTTCTCATAAGTTTTCAGTTTATTCGGAAATTTGTCGGTTTTAATTTTACAGTTTAGTGAAATAGTCGGTTTGAAGATAATAAAAAGCGTCTGCAGGACAATAATTATGGGTATAAGGTGAAAATATGGTATGTGTATAGCAAAAAATAACGGAAAATCAACAACATGAACGGAAGGATAAACAGTACTGTAGCATATGGAACTTATTTGGTCTGTCTTAGGAGTCGTACAATGCATAATTGTAAGTCAGCAATCCTAGAAATAAGTTTGCCTTCGGTAGGAAGCGTTCCACTAACGATGTTCATACTCAATATTTTCTTAAAACGTTTGAAGGAATTTAGTTTATGTATATAACTTTATGAAGAATATTAAATCTGTAGCATATGTAATTCCTCTGGAATGGATTCACGTATAGATCCTCATCTAAATTAAAAAATTTCACATATAATTTCATTTATGTTTAAAGTTTAAAAGCTCACCATAGATGATTTATAGAGAATGCAATTATAAATGCAAGAAAATCTAATTTAAAATTGAAAATCCGTTCTATTTTGGTTAGATATGGAATAAATGAATTTTATTTCTCAATATTCACTGTATGTCACTTTTTTGTTTTTTTCTATATGATATTGGAAAAAGTATGCTTAATTTTATAACATAAATCCCCTACAAAATTATTACTCTACAAATTAATTTCTTAAAGAAAACTTCTTGTGAATATGTTACTAACTACATAAAGTGTAATATTAACAGAATTATTACCAAAGTATTAGGTTTTTAGAATGAAAAATGAGTGCTCAAAATATCATTGAAATCCAGGAATAGAAATCGTAATTAAAATTTTTTGTTTTCTGTCAGGTATGTAAATCACTTTAGCTACTTTATGGGTAATTTCATGTGTTTTTTCTTTTGCTTAAGTTTATGAAATAGGAGTATTAGCTCTAAGTATTGTAGCTAAGAGTATGTAAAGCATAGAAAATCCGAATTAAACAAAATAGGAGGAAAGTGAAAATGAAGCATCAAGATGATAGTAAAACTGGTTTGGAAATAGCGATTATTGGAATGGCAGGTAAATTTCCAGGTGCAAATGAAATAAACCAATTCTGGGATAACCTAAAAAATGGTGTTGATTCAATTTCTACATTTACTGAAGACGAGTTAATTAAAGAAGGTGTTAATTTAGAGGTTTTACAACATCCTAATTTTGTGAAAGCAAAAGGGTATTTGGAGGAAGTAGAATATTTTGATGAATCCTTTTTTGCTTATACACCTAGAGAAGCGAAAATAATGGATCCCCAAATCCGTATGTTACAGGAAACAACATGGGAAGCATTAGAGATGGCAGGTTATAATCCATTTGGTTATGAAGGATTAATAGGGTTATACGTAGGAGCATCTACTAATTTTAATTGGATGAAGCACACGCCATTATTAAACAGTGATAGTGTGGTTGAGTTTTCAGAGGCAGGTACTCTTTCCTATAAAGATGCAATTTCAACGCTTACATCCTATAAGTTGGGACTTAAGGGACCGAGTTTTACATTATATACAGCATGCTCTACATCTCTTTTGAGCATTCATCTTGCATGTAGATCATTGTTAACTGGAGAATGCTCTATTGCAGCTGCAGGTGGAGTATCTATAACGTATCCTAAAAAGAATGGTTATAAATATCATGAAGGAATGACAAGTTCACCTGATGGTAAAGTACGTACTTTTGATGCAGAAGCCCAGGGTGCAGTTTTTAGTGATGGTGTAGGTATGGTAATACTAAAGAGATTAGAAGATGCAATTGCTGATGGGGATACAATCTATGGTGTAATTAAGGGATCAGCAGCAAATAATGATGGAGGTCGAAAAGTAGGGTATACTGCACCGAGTGTTGAGGGACAGGCTGAAGTAATTCAAGCAGCTCATAGTTTTGCTGAAGTTGATCCTTCTACTATTAGTTATATAGAAACGCATGGGACGGCAACGCCATTAGGGGACTCTATTGAAGTAGAGGCACTAAAGAGAGCGTTTCAAGATGTGGACAAGAAATCTTTTTGTGCAATTGGTTCTGTTAAGAGTAATGTAGGTCATTTAGATACAGCTGCAGGGGTGACCGGACTTATAAAGACAGTTTTATCTATGAGACATAAACAACTCCCGCCAACTTTAAATGTGAAGCGCCCTAACTCGAAAATTGATTTTATAGATAGCCCATTTTATATCAATACTGATTTGGTAAATTGGCAAAGTGAAGATAATGATCTTCTTCGAGCAGGTGTGAGTGCTTTCGGATATGGTGGAACTAACGTTCATATTGTATTAGAAGAAGCCCCTAAAGTTAAAAGTTCTGCTTCTACTAGAGAGAAAAAACTAATGGTTCTTTCTGCTAGATCAAAAGAAGCTTTAAATAATGCTACAGTAAATATGGTTCAATATCTGGAATCTAATAAAGATGTTGAATTAGCAGATGTAGCATACACATTGCAAACTGGCCGTCGATCATTTCCGTATAGAAGAGCAGTCTTATGTAAGGATATAGATAGCGCCATAGACAATTTAAAAACAGTTAAAGATTTTCACATAAAAATGCAAGAAAATCCAGATTTGGTATTTGTGTTACCTAGCGAATACTCATCAATTATTGAGAATGTAAAAGAACTATACCAAAAGGAACCATTATTCTTAAAAGTATTTGAGCGTAATATGACTGATGCCCAAATGTATACTGGAAAAGCATTGAAAGAAGCATTCTTTAAAGGAACAGATGATAGCTTGGTTGAAGATTTAACCTTCTTCGTCTGCTTGCAATCGATAATTGATGTATTAATTGAATGTGATGTACGTCCTTCTAACATTATTGGTACAGGCTTAGCTGGAATGGTTTCAGATATTTATAATAAATCTCTTAAGCCAGAAGATGTCCTGAATCAATTAGTTGAGAACTATACAGAGTTACAGACAGAATGGACGCATGGAGAAAAAGTAGAACTTCTAACACAAGTTAAGGATATAGATCCTAATTCTGTGATTGTACATATTGGAGAGGTATTAAATTCTGAAATTAATAATAATCAGATTATTTTACAAAACGACTTGTTAGAGGTATTGGGACAAGCGTGGGAGTTAGGGGTAGAAATTAATTGGAGTAAACTGTATGAAGAGGAATATAGATTACGTATTGCCTTACCAACTTATCCTTTTGAGAAAAAACGATATTGGATAGATCCAGCTGAACAGCAAAATATAACTAATAGTGAAGAAGAAACATCGATAAAGAAACGTTCTAATATAGCTAAGTGGTTCTATACTCCAGGTTGGATGGAAAAAGAAATTGTAGATGTAACTAAAGGATCTACTAAAAGTTGGTTGTTATTTTTAGACAATGAGCATATAGGCTTAGCTCTTAAAGAAAAACTTGAAAGAGATGGACATCGTGTTATAACAGTCGGTGTGGGTCCTTCATATAAAAAGATTAGTTTAAATGAATTTACAATATGCCCTACTGAACAAGAAGATTATTATCAGTTATTTAATGAGCTACAAAAACAAGAGTGTTTACCAGAGGAGATTGTACACCTATGGAATGTGGATAATAAGGATTTAGGTATCGAGACCTTAGATACTGGATTCTATTCATTAATATCACTTGCAAAGACAATTAGTAAATTTAATTTACTTTATCCTATCAATATAAATGTTATGACGAATAATATGCAAAAGGTAGTAGGAGACGAGTCTATTATTGCAGAAAAATCTACTCTTTTAGCTCCTATAAAAGTATTTCCGCAAGAGTATCCAAATATTAGATGCCGTAGTGTAGATTTTATGTTGTCTGATAATGAAGAAGAATTAATATCAAACTTATATTCTGAGATTCAAATGGACATTACTGACACTGTAATAGCAATTCGAAATAATACTCGTTACATTCGAATTTATGAGCCTATACCTGATGAAAAAGTAAGTGAAATGCTAGTAATAAATGAAAATGAATCAGCTTCAAAAATTCGAAATATTCGATCGGAAGGGGTTTATTTAATTACTGGTGGAATGGGAGGAGTAGGCCTTAAATTAGCAGAATATTTGGCGCGTACAGTAAAGGCTAAACTAATATTAGTTAGTAGAACAGCTCTTCCTGATCGTGAAGAATGGGATCAAATTCTTCAATCACAGATTGAAAATGAACAATTATGTCAACGTATTAACCATATTCAGAAGTTGGAGTCATTGGGAGCAAAAGTAATGACAGCTGTTGCAGATGTAGCTGATGAAGAGCAGATGAGAAGCGTGATTGATCAGGCTGAGGCTAATTTTGGTCACATAAATGGGGTAATTCATGCAGCAGGTGTCTTACGTGTTAAATCAGCTCAGTGTCCAATGGAAAAGATAAGTAGGATTGAATGTGAAGAGCAATTTCTTCCTAAAGTACATGGTGTGCTAGTTCTTGATAAGTTATTGAGTAATTATGATCTTGATTTTTGTTATCTTGTTTCATCACTTTCACCTATTTTGGGTGGATTAGGTTTTGTAGCCTATTCAGCAGCAAACCTTTACTTAGATAGTTTTTCAGACAAAGTCAGTAATACATCTAATAATCGATGGACCAGTATTAACTGGGGAGATTGGCAGTATACGGGAGCTCAACAGGTTAATAAAATATTCAATGCTCAAAGTATAGAAGCGCTTGAAATGACATCTGAGGAAGGACAAAAAACATTCCAATGTGTGCTTGGTTTAAGTGGTTTAAATCAGGTAATTATTTCTTCAGGAGATTTAAATAAACGTTTTGATCAATGGATTAATCTGAATTCTCGTAAACGAATTTCTGAATTGGAAACTCAAACGAAAACGGGAGATAAGTTCAGAAATCAAGATGAAGTAGAGGAAATAATTATAGGGATTTGGAAAGAGTTTTACAGTGTTGATACTGTAAATGTAAATGAAAATTTCTTTGATCTTGGTGCAACTTCACTTCATATAATTCAAATTCATGAGAGATTAATTAATAGATTAGAAAAACAGATTTCAATTGGAGTTATGTTTGAGTATCCAAGTATTCGTTCTTTAGCGAGATACTTAAGTGGAGATAAGCAAAAGAATCAAGTTAAACATACAAAACGTTTTAATCGAAAAACGAAAGAAGATAACGATATTGCAATTATAGGAATAGATGGACGTTTTCCTGGAGCACAGAATGTAAATGAATTCTGGAATAATATAAAGTCTGGAACAGAGTCTATTCAATTTTTTACAGATGAAGAGTTAATTGAATCTGGTGTGAATCCTATGGAAGTAAAAAGCCCTAATTATGTTAAAGCGAAAGGGTATTTAGAGGGAACTGATAATTTTGATGCTCCATTCTTTGATTATACACCTCAAGATGCATCGTTAATGGATCCGCAACTACGAGTATTTCATGAATGTGCGTGGTCTGCCCTTGAACATGCTGGATATAATATTGAGACATACCCGGGCCTAATTGGTGTATATAGTGGGGCATCTCCTAACTTATATTGGCAAGTGTTATCTACTCTTTCAGAGGCAAATGAACCAGCTGGACAATTCTTAATTTCATTACTTAACGACAAAGACTCGCTAAGCACTCAAATTTCTTACAAATTTAACCTAAAAGGACCAAGTATGAATATCTTTACGGGATGTTCAACATCATTGGTGGCTATTCATAATGCATGCCAAGCATTATTACAGGGGCATTGTGATATTGCTATAGCTGGAGGAATTACATTAACTCAACCTGAAAAAGCAGGTTATACCTACCAAGAAGGAATGCTATTTTCTTCAGATGGTCATTGTCGTCCTTTTGATGAAAATGCAAATGGCATGCTTTTTGGAGACGGTGTTGGGATTGTTGTTCTGAAGCCTTTACAGGAAGCTATAAATGATGGGGATACTATACATGCAGTAATAAAAGGAACGGCGATTAATAATGATGGGAATCGGAAAATTGGTTACACTGCACCTAGTGTAGAGGGCCAAGTAGAAGTTATTAAAATGGCGCAACATGAAGCAAATGTAGAACCTGAGTCCATTTCCTATATTGAAACACACGGAACTGCTACTAAACTAGGAGATACCATTGAGATCAAGGCGCTTAGTGAAGTGTTTAACTCTAATGAAAAACAATCTGTACCAATTGGATCTGTTAAAGCAAATGTGGGCCATCTAAATGCAGCGTCCGGTGTTGCTGGTCTAATTAAAACGGTCTTTGCGATGAAAGATCAAGTTCTTCCGCCAAGTGTGAATTTTACAAAACCAAACACGCAAATTGGATTTGAAAAGACACCTTTTTATGTAAATCAACGATTAAATGAGTGGAAAAAGGATAATAAACCATTACGTGCAGGTGTTAGTTCATTTGGTATTGGTGGTACAAATGCACATATTATTTTGGAGGAGGCACCAAAGCTTGAAGCAACATCAAATAGTAGACCATACCAGATGTTAATGATTTCGGCAAAATCGAAAGATGCTTTGGATCGTATGACTTTGAATTTAGGAAATCACCTTGAACAGAATCCTCATGTGAATTTGGCAGACACTAGTTATACATTGCAAATTGGACGTAAGGAATTCAAGCATAGGAGAGCTTTAGTTTGTTCCAGTACTCAAGAAGGAATTGAACTGTTAAACCAGCCAGAAGGAAGAAGAGTACAATATGTAAATGTAAAAGAGGAACATCCTAAAGTTAACTTCCTGTTTTCTGGGAATGGATCGCAATATGTAAACATGGGGTTAGAATTATACGAACAAGAGGCAATTTTCCGTGAAGCTATGGATGAATGCTTTGCAATCCTTCAATCTGTTACGAATGTAAACATGAAAGAAGTGTTATACCCAACTACTTTCAGTATTGATGAGGCGACGGAAAAATTAAAAAGAATGGAATTTAGTCAACCAATTCTTTTTGCGTTTGAATACGCAGTTGCGAAACTATTAATGGGTTGGGGAATTAAACCTGAAGCAATGATTGGATATTCATTTGGTGAATATGTGGCTGCTTGTTTAGCAGAAGTATTTACTTTAGAAGATGCACTTAAATTGGTTGTAAAAAGAGGTCAGCTAATGAGTAGTCTTCCTGCAGGAGTAATGCTTAGCGTTCCACTTCCAGAAGAGGAATTAATTCATTTGATTAATTCTTTTGAAAAAGAATATCAACATACCATTTCTTTAGCGGTAGTTAATGGCCCTGCTTGTATAGTTTCTGGGACAGAAGAAGCAATTGTAGATTTTGAAAATGAATTAAAGAAAAAGCGTTTAATGTGTATGCGAGTAACAATAGAAGGAGCAGCACATTCACACGAACTGGATTCAATTCTGGACGAGTATGCTTCCTATGTTAGTACATTGACACTTAGAGAACCAAAAATACCTTATTTGTCAAACTTGACCGGTACTTGGATACGACCTGAAGAAGCAACAAACCCAGTTTATTGGGTAAAACATATGCGTGGAACTGTTCGATTCTCTGATGGAATTCAAGAGTTGAATAGGGACAATACAAGTCTATTCATAGAGATTGGTCCTGGAAATGACCTTAGTAGGCTTACTAGTCGCCTTTTAGACTATGAAAATGGTAATGAAAGAATATTTAATACGGTTCGATCTGTTCAACAAGATGTATCAGATATGTATTTCTTATTCAGTCACATCACTCGAATGTGGGTAACAGGTATTTCTGTAGATTGGGAACAATTTTATAAAGATGAGAAGAGAAGACGTATCCCATTACCAATGTATTCTTTCAATAAAATATCTTATAAATTACAAGGTAATCCGTATGATTTAGGTCAAAAGCTTAATAGTAAGCAATCTAAAATTAGTAAGAATAACAACATTTCTGAATGGTTCTATACGCCGCAATGGAAAAGTTCTACATTGTTTGAACCAAATCATGATGTGAATGAGACATGGATTGTTTTTGTAGATCAAGAAGGTTTAGGTAATGAACTAGTTAAGGACTTATTAAATAAAGGGCAGAGAGTAGTTACAGTAGAACCTGGCTTTGCTTTTAATAAGGAGAATAACGATCGCTTCATTATAAATCCTGAAGAACGTACAGATTACGTTAAGTTATTGGATGAAGTACAAGAAATATATGGTTTACCTACAAGAATAATTCATATGTGGGGAATTACCAATGAGGAAAGACAAGCCTCAATTGAATATGTAAATTGTAAACAAAACTTAGGATTCTATTCAATGTTCTACTTAACTCAGGCACTAGGAGACAAGAATATCTCTGATTCAATCTCAATTCGAATCATTACAAATGGTGTTCAACAAGTGATTGGTGATGAAGAATTAATTCCAGAAAAATCAACTGTACTTGGAACGTCATTAGTTGTTCCGCAAGAGTATTCTTATCTTTCTTGTTCAAGTGTTGATGTTGTTTTACCTCTAAACAAAGAATGGAAGAATAGGTTAATAAATCAATTAGTAGAAGAATGTCTTTCAAATACGAATGATAAGATGATTGCTTATCGAGGAAATAAAAGATTTGTTCAAACTTACGAGCCTTTACAACTAGAACAGCCAGCTAAAGAGAAACTGCCTTTACGAAAAAATGGAGTTTACCTTATTACAGGAGGACTCGGAGGTATTGGTACAATTCTTGCGAAACACTTGGCTCAAACTGTACAAGCCAACTTAGTTCTTCTTACACGTACAGGTCTGCCAAATCGTGATGAGTGGGATATGCATTTGAAGGAAAATACGATGTATTCGGACAGAATTCGTAAAGTTTTAGAGATAGAAGAAACGGGATCTAAAGTTTATGTACTTGCTGCTGATGTTACAGATCAATCACAACTATACGAAGCAATTCATAAGGCAGAACAAAAATTTGGAAAGATTAATGGTGTAATTCATGGTGCAGGTATTCTCGGTGGAAAGACTTTTAATTTAATTCAGGAACTTGAAAAAGAGGACTGTGAGGAACAATTTTCTGCAAAAATTTATGGTCTTCTCAATTTAGAAGAGTGCTTACGAAATAAAGATTTAGATTTTTGTGTTCTAATGTCTTCAATTTCAGCGGTCTTAGGTGGATTAGGTTATGTATCATATGCTGCTTCAAATATATACATGGATGTTTTTGCACAATATATAAATCGTTATTCCAACCTGCCTTGGATAAGTGTCAATTGGAGTGATTGGAAATACTGGGAAGATGAAGAAAAAGATATGCAGATAGGTGCAAGTGTACATGAATTATCTATGACACCTGAAGAAGGAGTTCAGGCTTTTAATATAGCACTGTCATGGAAACAAGGGGAAGTACTGATTCATTCTCCAGGAGAACTGCAAGCGCGTATTGATCAATGGGTGTTATTAAATTCTTTCAATGATGAGAAGGAAGAAGAATTAGATTCTACGTTATACCATTCTAGACCACAACTCTTGACTGAATATGTAGCACCTCGTAATGAGGTAGAAGAAAAGCTTTCAAAAATTTGGAGAAATATATTTAAAGTTTCAGAAGTTGGTGTTCATGATGATCTTCTGGAACTAGGTGGAGATTCACTTAAGGCTATTACTATTGTTTCAAAAATTCATAAAGAGTTTAATGTTGAAGTTCCTATTAAAGAACTCTTTACTCTATCAAATATTGAGAAACTAGCAAATTATATTTCAAGGGCAGATAAGAGTGAATTTGATGTTATTGTTCCAGCTGAACCTAAATCTTATTATCAGCTTTCTTCAGCTCAGAAGAGATTTTATGTATTACACCGATTGTATCCAGAAAGTACAGCTTATAATGATACTTCCGTTATTCTTTTGAATGGAAAATTAAACATTGAACGTTTAGAAAAGGCGTTCACTCAATTAATTAAGCGTCATGAGATATTTAGAACTACTATTGAAATGAAAAATGATAAACCGGTACAAATTATTCATGATCATGCTGATTTTCATATTACTCAAATTGAGGGCTTTGAATCTGAAGTGGAACAAATAATTAATGAATTTATTCGCCCATTTAATTTTAATAATGCTCCATATTTCCGTGTAGGGTTAATTAGATTGGAAGAACAAAAACATATTTTAATTATTGATTTACATCATATAGTAACCGATGGAGTTTCCTATGATATTTTTGTTAGAGATCTATTTGCGCTTTACTCAGGAGAGAAATTACCAAACTTAAAAATACAGTATAAGGATTACTCAGAATGGCAGCAAAGTGAAAAAGAAAAAGAAATTGCTCTCAAACATGAACAGTATTGGCTAGAGCAATTTAAAGATGGTGTACCTGTCTTGAATATGCCTACTGATTATACAAGACCTGAAATATTAGATCTGAAAGGTAGTAAAATATCCTTTACTATTGATTCAAATGTTACCAAGAAAATTAAGCGTTTATTAGCAAAAGAAGAAACTACATTATATACGCTAATGCTCTCTGTATATAATATTTTGCTAGGTAAATATACTGGCCAAGAGGATGTTGTTATTGGTTCACCAATTACTGGTCGCCCACATGCGGATTTACAAGATATTATAGGAGTATTTGTAAACATGTTAGGGATAAGGAACTATCCAAGAGCTGAACAAAGGTTTACTCAATTCCTATTTGAAGTAAAAGAACAGGTCTTACAAGCGTTTGAACATCAAAAATGTCAATATGAGGACCTGGTTAATCAATTAGGACTTCAAGGAACGTATAATAGGAACCCACTTTTCGATGTTTCATTTGTTATGCAAAATATGGATGCAGATCATATGTTTATCGATGGTTTAGAACTAAGGACATATGATCACGACTTTAAGCGGGCACAAATGGATTTATTGCTAAGAGTGGTTGAATTGGAAGATACAATTGAACTGACTATGGAATATGCAACCTCTTTATATACTAGGGACACGGTTCAAAAGTTATGTGAGCGTTATGTTGAGATTTTTGAACAAATTGTAGATCATCCTGAAATTTTATTAAAAGATATTTCATTTAAACAAGAAATTCAAGAACTGCAACCAGTTAAGGTATCAGTAGATTTTGGGGATTTTAACTTTTAATTGATTATTGTCAGGAGTGAGTAACTATGGTTGAACGAATAGCGAATAAAGATAAAGTAATTGCCGCAAATGAACGAATAAAGGAAAGAGAATTTTGGTTAGAAAACTTATCAGGGGAACTGGCTGACTGCCATTTCCCTTATGATTACCGGACATCAAACAAACAGGTGAATTTATCAAATGTTAGCATAAAACTAAAAGAGGAATTGTCCGAGAAGATTTTAAAGTTAGCAAATGGATCAGATCTTCAATTGCACATGATTCTTACTGCTGGACTTACTTTGCTGTTAAATAAATATACTAGATTGCAAGATATATGCATTGGTACACCTGTTTTAAAACAAGACAGTGATACTAACCTTATTAATACTTTGTTAGTTTTAAGACATGGTCTTGAGGAACATATGACATTTAGACAAATTCTCCAGCATGTTAGTACAGTAATGGTTAATGCTTTAGAACATCAAAATTTCCCATTGGAAAGTTTACAACCGGTTTTGAGTAACTACCTTCCAGAGGGGCGTAATTATCCATTCCGTACTGCAATTTTGCTAGAGGAAATTCAAGATTTAAATTATTTAAGTGAGAGCAATGCTGAGATTATATTCTCTTTCCGTCAAGTAAATGGCTGTATAGAAGTTGATATGTATTTTAATGAGCATCTATACAAAACATCTACTGTTGCGCGATTTGGTCATCATTTTATAGACTTGTTAGAGCAAGCTTTACTACAACCGAATACGCCGCATATAGATTTAGATTGGGTTAGTGATAATGATATAAGAGAGTTAATGACATTTAATCAAACTGAGTTAGATTACCCGCATCATTTAACGGTGATACAGTTATTTGAAGAACAAGTCATGCATAATCCAAATAAACTTGCTGTTTCTGATGACAAAAGAGAAATAACATACGCTCAATTAAAAGAAAAGGTAGATCTGGTTGCCAGTTCTCTACATAAAAAAGGAATTGGAAAAGGACACATTGTTGGTCTTATGATGGATCGATCCATTGATGCAGTCATTGCAATGCTAGGTATTTTAAAAAGTGGGGCTGCTTATTTACCTATTAACATATATTTGCCGTATAAACGGATAGAGGCGATGCTAAAAGAATGTAAATCTCCACTTTGTATAGTAAAACCAGAGGTTATTAGTGAAGATTTTACAAGAGAAATCCAGGATTG
The DNA here is from genome assembly GCF_040492675.1 of Bacillus sp. AP50. Classification (NCBI taxonomy): domain Bacteria; kingdom Bacillati; phylum Bacillota; class Bacilli; order Caryophanales; family Bacillaceae; genus Bacillus; species Bacillus sp. AP50. The sequence continues at coordinate 7,562 of NZ_JBEUTW010000219.1, read as the reverse complement.
TAGTATGGTGAGTTTTAATGAACTACTTGAAACAGAGTTGATTAGTTTCCCTTCAGTAAGTACACCTTACGATTTGGCATATGTTATTTTCACCTCTGGAACTACAGGTAATCCTAAAGGAATTATGGTTGAAAATCGTAGTGTTGTAAATTTAATATTTGGGTTAAAAAATGAAATATATGATAAATATAGTTCTTCTATGCGAATCGGGTTAGTTTCACCTTTTGAGTTTGACGCTTCAGTACAAAACATGTTTGGTGCGCTTCTATTAGGAAATAGTTTATTTATAGTACCTGAGGAAGCAAGAACTGATGGGCAGGAGTTAATTAATTTTTATCAAGAAAAGCAAATAAATATTGCTGATGGAACGCCGATGCATCTTCGATTATTAACTAATTTTATAGATGAAGAGGTAGAATATTCATTTAAACATTTTATTATTGCTGGAGAGGAATTACCACCGAAATTAGCACGGAAGTTCCTTGGTTTATTTAATGAAAACTGCCGACCAAATTTAACAAATGCTTATGGACCTACAGAGACAACTGTAGATTCTACATGTTATCATGTTCAGCACGCTGAGTTAGAATTTATGAATCAATTACCAATAGGAAGACCTCTAGCTAATCAAAAAGTTTATATTATGGGTGATAATCAACAATTACAACCCGTTGGAATTCCTGGGGAATTGTGTATTTCAGGAGAAGGATTAGCAAGAGGTTATTTAAATCAACCTAAGTTAACTATGGAGAAATTTGTTCCTATACAAATCAACAAAGAGGGTTCTTCTATTATAGATGACAAGGTATATCGTACTGGAGATTTGGCACGCTGGTTACCAGATGGAAATCTTGAATATTTAGGCCGTATGGATGATCAAGTCAAAATTCGTGGATTACGAATTGAATTGGGAGAAATAGAAAAGCAACTATTACGATATCCTGAAATTGGTGAAGCTATTGTAATTACACGTAAAAAAGAGGGAGAAGATGCTCCGGTTTTATGTGCATATGTTGTTATGAATTCTTCAGCTAAAGTAGAAGAGGTACGCCAATTCCTTAGAGAGTATTTACCTTTTTATATGATTCCTGCATACATCATCCCGATTGAGCAGTTTCCAATCTCATCAAACGGTAAAATAGATCGGAAAGCTCTTCCAGATCCAATTTGGGAGCAATCCACAGCTTTATTTATTGAACCACGTAATGAAATTGAACAAATGCTCTCTGAGATATGGAAAGTAGTACTTGGAATAGAGAAAATAGGTGTGAATGATAACTTTTTCGAATTAGGAGGTAATTCATTACAAATTACTTCTGTTGTTTCACACATATATAAACGTTTAGGTGTAGATGTACCTATACGTGAAATGTTTCAAAGGCCTACAATTATGCTATTAGCGGAGTATATAGAGAAATATGAAGGGAAGAAAAATTATTCTCAAATTGAGATCGTACCTGATAGAGAATTTTATCAAGCTTCTTCTTCACAAAAAAGATTATATATATTAAACCGCTTTGCTGAAATAGGAACTGCCTACAATATACCAGGTGCAATGTTAATAGAAGGTGAGTTTGATTTTATAAAGGCAGAACAATGTGTCAAAGAATTAGTAGAACGTCATGAATCATTAAGAACTTCATTCCAATTTATTAAAGGTGAACCAGTTCAATTTATTCATGATAGTTTAGATATTAGAATTGAACATTTATATAAATCTGATAGATCAACAATTGAAGAGCTAATACAGGAATTTGTTCGTCCTTTTCAGTTAGATAGGGCTCCACTTATGCGCGTCGGTTTAATGAAATTAGAATTCAATCAATATCTGTTACTATTTGATCTTCATCACATAATAGCAGATGGAGTATCTTTAGCGAAGTTAGAAAAAGAGTTTATAGATTTATATTCAGGCAAAGCCTTAGAGCCTATTAAAATACAATACAAAGATTATGCCAATTGGCAAACCAACCGTTTACATGATGAAGGGCTGAAAGAAATTGAAGAGTATTGGGTAGAGAAGTTTAAAGGTGAGTTACCAATTCTTATGTTCCCAACCGATAAGCCACGTGGGCTAAATCAAACTTTTGAAGGTGATAGATTAGTATTCCATTTAACACCTGAACTTTCTAATAAATTAAAATCCTTTGCGGATGAAAGAGAAGCTACTTTATATATGGTACTTCTTTCGTCACTAAATATAGTATTGCATGTGTATACGCAACAGGAAGATATTATAGTAGGTTCTCCAATTGCAGGAAGAATTCATCATGATCTTGAGCCTATCATAGGTATGTTTGTAAATACTCTACCTATGAGAAATCATCCTAAAGCGGAAAAGACGATAATTCAATTCTTAAATGAAGTAAAAGAAAATGCGCTAGAAGCATTTCAATATCAAGAATACCCATTTGATGAGTTAGTAAATAAGTTAGACATGGCTTATCATACTAATCGAAATCCTGTATTTGATGTCATGTTAGTAATGCAGAATATCGGAAGAACATCAGAAAAAATAAAAGATATTACATTTAAATCATACGAAATTAAGCATCAAGCTTCAAAGGTAGATATGAGTATAGAAGTATTTCCGGAAGAAGAGGGTCTGCGATTAGAATTGGAATACGCGACAGGACTATATTATCCGCAAACTATAGAGCGGTTTATGATGCATTTTATAAATACGCTAGAGTGGATGGTAGCTAATCCTGAAGCGAAAATTGAAGACGTTAATGTTTTAAGTAAAAGTGAATCCACAAGGATGTTAAATGAACTTAATAATACAAAATTAGATTTTACTCAGGGTAAATTAGTTCATCAATTTTTTGAGGATCAGGTTGAAAATAAACCAGAAGAAATCGCAGTTATTTCAAATGATATACTGTACAGTTATTCGTATATCAATAATCGAGCAAATCAGCTTGCTCGTATTCTTAGACAAAAAGGTGTAGATCAGGAAACTAAAATTGGTATCGTTGTGGAAAGATCCGTAGAAATGATTATAGCTATATTTGCTGCGCTAAAATCTGGAGCTGCATATGTACCAATTGATCCTGAATATCCAAAGCGTCGAATGGAACATATTTTAGAGGATTGTAATCCTCAATTTGTACTTACAGAATCTAAATACGTAGGTGAAATTCCATTTGTAGGAGAGATTATTGATTTAAAGCAAGAAAATTTGTACGTTGGTGATACAAGTAACCTGGAGGTTACTGGAAAACCAAATAACTTAGCTTATATTTTATATACCTCAGGTTCTACAGGTAGACCAAAAGGAGTCATGATTGAACATTGTAGTATTGTGAATTTCTTATTTTCAATGACTCATTTATATCCTATGGATGAATCAGATACGTATTTACTGAAGACGCCTTATATATTTGATGTATCTGTTTTAGAGTTGTTTGGGTGGACCATAGTAGGTAGTAAATTAGTAATAATGGAAAATGGGGAACATCGAAACCCAAGGGCAATTTTAAGAACTATAGATAAATATGATGTAAAATTATTAAATTTTGTACCGTCTATGTTTAGAGCATTCGTAAATACACTTAATAATGAAAATTGCCAGGTTTTAAATAAAGTAAAGTATATATTACTTGCGGGTGAAGCTTTGACACATGAGGTGGTCAATAAATTTAAAAAGCATCGACTATCGACTCAAATAGAAAATATGTATGGTCCTACTGAGGCGACGGTTATCGCAAGTACATTTTCACTTCAAGAAAGTGAAAACTATAATACTATTCCTATTGGAAAGCCTATTCCGAATGTAAGGCTTTATATACTTAATCAAAAACAGAGACTTCAGCCTATTGGCGCGGTAGGAGAGCTGTATATTGCGGGAGAAGGGCTTGCAAGAGGATATGTAAATCAAATGAGATTAACTGAAGAAAAGTTTTTACCAGACCCATTTGTAAAAGGGGAGAAAATGTACAGGACAGGAGATCTTTCACGCTGGTTACCTGATGGGAATATAGAATTCCTCGGTAGAAATGATGAACAATTAAAAATTAGAGGATATCGAATTGAGCCAGGGGAAATTTTAGATGCTTTATCTTCACATCATGCAATTAAAGAAGCAGTGATAGTAGACATTCAAGATGAAGATGGGCAGAAAAAACTTGTAGCTTATTTCGTAGCAAAATCACCTGTATCCATTTCTGATTTGAAATTGCATCTTGCGAAATTAGTTCCGAGTTATATGATACCTACTTTCTTTGTTGAAGTTGAAAACATACCATTAACACCAAGTGGAAAGGTTGATCGACATTCCTTACCTTCACCTAGATCTTTACCTAAGAATGAGGAGGAGAGTAGGATGTCTCCTAGTAATGAGTTAGAATCTCGTTTGGTTGAAATATGGAAAAGTATATTGAAGATTGAAGCTGTCGGTGTAGAGGATGATTTCTTTGACTTAGGAGGAAATTCTCTACTAGCTATTGAGCTTGATCTTGCTTTAGAAAACGAGAATCTTAATACGGACGACTTAGTCGCATATACAAAACGCAATATTAAACAACTAGCTGCTTATATAGCAGAAAAGAAAAATAATTAGTATTACTTCATATTGTAAACACGACTTTTAAGAGTTTAAATTTACACTTGCTATACTGTGGGATTAAAGGAGCTTTCCCTCTTAGCTTTCTGGAATGTTAGTGTTTATTCTGGTGACTATGAGTTAGGGAATTCTCCTCCCTATTATAGAATGATTAAAATAAAAAAGTGATTCGAGAAATAAGATTCTTTATATGAAATGCGTTAATAATAATTGATAGATTTTTAAAGAAGATATACATATCTCTGTCAACTTAGTATAGAGAAATAACCAAATTACAATAGTTTTTCCTGTTGGTAAAAATATAGAGGTGAGTAAATGGGAAATTATACTTCTTCAATCTTATATGATGTTGAGCCTTGTAAAAGTTCTGAACAGAATTGTATTGATGATGTAATTGCTACGTTAGCTAATTGGTTTAAGCGTAAACATTATTTAATGTACGCTAGATTATGGGATTTTGGTTTTTCTCCTGTCGATAATGGAAATCTAGGGGATGGTTTATATACAGAGTCTGGTTATTTTGTAAGTGATTTAGAAAAATATCATGGTATAAAAAGTACTATATTTGATACAGATTCATCCGATGAAGGATTTGAAATTATATTAGAACAATTATACTCGGGATTTCCTGTGGTGGTAACCATGAATGCATACTGGCTTCCTTGGGATGAGAATTATCTAAAAAATCATATTGTTCATTCATTTGTTATTGTAGGATATGAGCCCGAAGAAGACTGTTTCATTATTACCGATCCATATTTTATGGTTAAAAATGCACAACTTTCAACAGAACTTTTTCATAAGGGTTATCAAAAAGTAAGTACTTTAAAGGTTACTGAAGATGAAATCACAGACATACAATCGATTACAACCGATTTGTCAAATTGGATAAAACATATAAAAGATGAAAAACATATTTTTTCACAAATGCACCTTTTTGCTACGAAACTAATAAGTAGGTTTGATTTAAATAAAGAGACAGATGGATATTTAGACTTTAATGATGTTCCGTTATTCTCACATTTAGGTCAAGTTGTAGATGGCCGAGTGAAGTTTTCAAAAATGCTTTCGTTTCTTGGTGAGCGTTATCACTCGGGCTTCCAAACTATCGCTGAATCTATGAAGACAGCAGCTGCCAATTGGGGAGTAATTCGTGGATCATTGATAAAAATGCACTTAACAAAATCAGTAACTAAAGAAGGAATAGTAAATATTTCAGATAAAATTCACCATGCTGCAGAATACGAGCAAAATTTAGCTGAACAAATAATGACATTTCTTATTTCTGTTATAGAAGGTAATACAAAGAATGTAATTATAGATTCTTCTCCATCGATGGGGATTACTAATTATGTAAAACCACTCGATGATATGGAGAGAAAGCTAGTTGATATATGGAAAGAAGTTATAGGTAATCCTTGTATTGGTGTGGTAGATAATTTTTTCGCACTTGGTGGTCATTCCCTTCATGCTACTGTAATCAACGCTAAAATATGGAAAGAATTTAATGTGCAATTATCATTAGCAAATCTTTTTGAGTATCCAACAATAAGAACTTTAAGTCATTTTATTAAAAATTCAAAAGAAAATAGATTGCATGAGATAGAAATAGTACCGAAATCTGAGTTATACCCGGTTTCATCAGCCCAAAAAAGAATGATGCTATTACAAGAGATGGATGGGGTACAGATGACATACAATGTACCAAGTTGTTTTATTCTAAAAGGAACGGTGGACCGGAAAAGGATAGAATTAGTTTTTGAAGAGCTTATTAAACGCCATGAAATACTCAGAACACAGTTTGAGTGGCAGGGAGATCAATTAGTACAGAGAGTATTAGAACAGGTAACATTTGAGCTAGAAATGATAAAGGGAGAGTATAAAGAATGGTTGCAACCATTTAATCTTTCTAAGGTTCCGTTAATGCGGGCTGGACTAAAGGAGCTAAAAGATAATAGTTATTTACTTGTAATTGACCTTCATCACATCATAACAGACGGCGTGTCTTTAAGTATCTTTATGCATGATTTTAAGGACCTATATGCTGGGGAAACATTGCCGGAAAATCGTTTGCAATATAAAGATTATGCTGTGTGGGAACAAAAATTATTATCTTCTAAAGAATTTGATATCCATAAGAAATACTGGGAGGAATTATTCTCAGGGGATATACCAGTTCTTGAATTACCATACGATCGAGGTCGACTACCAGTAAAGAGTTTTGAGGGTGAACAATACAATTTCCAAGTAAACAAGGAAATTACTCAAAAAATAAAAAAAATAGCACTAGAAACTGATACGACACCTTTTATGTTACTTATGGCTACCTTCACTATTTTTCTGTACAAGCATGGAGAACAAAAGGATGTCATTATAGGATCACCAGTTGCAGGTAGGCCGCATGCTGATCTGTTACCTCTTATGGGGTTGTTTGTAAATACAATTGCATTACGTTATCAAATAAATCCAGATCAATCTTTTATTAATCACTTGAAAAAAGTGAAAAACGATACGTTAGAAGCTTTCGAACATCAGGTGTATCCATTTGATCAGTTAGTGGAAAAATTAGATCTTTCTAGAGACTTAAGCCGAAGTGCTTTATTTGATGTCATGTTTGTATTACAAAATTCGGATGAAAAACATACAGTTGTGGATGGATTAGAAATTAGCATGGAAACAAACACAGATACACTAACAAGTAAGTTTGATTTAACTCTTATTGCTGAAGAACATAAAGATATATATGAATTCACTTTTGAATATGCCACATCTTTATTTGATAAATCAACAATAGTAGAATTTGGACGGCGATTTAACCTTCTATTAGAAGAAATAACAACTCATCCTAATGTTAGTCTAAAAGATATTCAAATGTTAACAAGTGAGGAAAAAGAACTTGTTTTATCTGCGACTCAGGAGAAAGAAAAAATAAAAATAGAGACTGATTTTAATTGGGATATAGGTTAATTGATTTCCCAGGTCTCAGAAGGAGTAATTA
>NZ_JBEUTW010000218.1:0-4017 GCF_040492675.1 Bacillus sp. AP50 | reverse complement strand
ACTATATACTTTTAATAATTAAATTATATAATAAATATAGAAACGAAAATTTATGAGCAAGGAAGTTGAAAAATATGACATTAACAATGGGCTTTATTGGATTTGGAAAGTCAGCTAACCGCTATCACTTACCTTATGTAAACACGCGTAATAATATAAAAATAAAAACGATTTTTGTACGTCAAATAAATGAAAAATTAGCGGCTCCATATAAGGAAAAATGTGTTTACTTCACTACTGATTTGGACGAATTGTTGAATGACAAGGAAATTCAAGTGGTGACGGTCTGTACGCCAGCACATACGCATTACGAATTAGCGAAAAAAGTTATACTTGCTGGAAAATCAGTTATCGTTGAAAAACCATTTTGCGATACAGTGGAACATGCGAAAGAATTATTAGCTTTAGGACGAGAAAAAGGTGTAGTAGTTATGCCTTATCAAAACCGCCGTTTTGATGGTGATTTTTTAGCTGTGAAGCAAGTAATTGAACAAGGATTCCTTGGTGATATTATTGAGATTGAATCACATATTGATTATTTCCGTCCTGGTTCAATCACTCATGAAGCTCCAAAAGAAGAAGGTTCATTTTACAGTTTAGGTATTCATACGATGGACCGTATGATTTCACTATTCGGCCGTCCAGATACGGTTACATACGATATTCGTAATAATGAAATGGAAGGTGCGGTTGATAACTATTTCGATGTTGGTTTACATTACGGAAATCAGTTGAAGATTAAGCTGAAAACGAACCATGTCGTAGCAAAAGATTATCCACGCTTTATCGTTCATGGAACAAACGGATCATTTATTAAATATGGTGAAGATCAGCAGGAAAATGATTTGAAAGCGGGTGTTATGCCTGAGAGTGCAGGATTTGGTGAAGATTCACCGATGTACTATGGAGTTGCTAAGTATCGTAATGCAAATGGTGACTGGATTGAAAAACAAATTAAAACGCCACTTGGTGATTACGGTCGTTTCTATGATGCCGCGTATGAAACAATTATAAATGGTGCACCAAAACTTGTGAAAGACGAAGAAGCGGTAACGAATATTGAAATCTTAGAAAATGGATTTGCTGCCCCATCACCTTCCGTTTACAAACTTGAGGCTTTACATTTGAATGAATAGAAGAGAGTTTGCAGTATAAAGGAGGTATGGAAATGGCAAGCGGATCAACACAAGTAAAATACCTCGGCATTTATCAAAAGATTAAACAGCAAATTTTAGACGGTGAATATAAAATCAACGAAAAAATTCCGAGTAGCCCCGTCCTTGCTGAAGAATTTGGTGTTTCAGCCCTTACTATTAAGAAAGCGCTGGATCTATTAGTTAGAGATGGCTACATCATCCGCCGGCGCGGAAGTGGAACAGTGGTGCAAGATTGGCGTCAACAGGAAAAGGCACGAATGATTCAAACTTTAACGGGTACGAAAGCTGTATACGGCAGTGAGGTAGAAAGTAAAATTATCGAGTTTGCGATTGTTGGGGCTGATGAAGTAGTTGCTGAGAAATTGGGAGTTTCAATCGGTGATTTCGTCTATAAAATCATTCGCCTCCGCATCATTCACAGCATTCCGACGATTATGGAGCATACATGGATGCCAATTTCGGTTATCCCAGGTGTTGAGGCTTCTGTTTTAGAGGAGTCGATATACTCACATATTCAAAATAAACTTGGTCTTGAAGTAGGGACATCTGTTGTCAGGGTTAAAGGAATTCGCCCAGATGATAGGGAAAAGCAGTTTATGAACTTAACAAATCAGGATTTCCTAATGCGAGTTGAACAAGTAGCTTACTTAACGGATGGACGAACTTTTGAATATTCTTATGCAGATCATCTACCCGAAACATTTGAGTTTGAAACAGTCATTACTGCAAAAAATTATAAAGAGATATAAAAATCGGTTGAGGCAAGTATTGTCTCAACTGCTCCTATTATACGTTAATAGAATGAATCCAAGACTTAACATTTGATTTATAGAACTGTAAAGTTTAAAATTACAGTATAGTTTTTAGAAGTGAGTTGTTATCGTCTGTAAAATGTAGATAAATTAAATATTCTCGAATAAATAATATTGCTTGTATTTGATTCTAAACTGTAATTTTTTTTAATACATTTCAATAACCGATGTTTAAAATGTACGTTTCATAACATTAAAGGAGTGAGTTAAATATGGTAATTCTATATACAACAGCAAGCTGTTCCTCATGCCGAAAAGCGAAAGCATGGCTTGAAGAGCATCAAATTGATTATATTGAAAAAAACATCGTATCAAATTCTATGACAGTTGATGAGCTTAAATCGATTCTTCGTTTAACTGAAGAGGGGGCTACTGAAATTATTTCAACTAGATCCAAAACTTTTCAGGACTTAAATATAAATATTGAGGAGCTCTCGCTCAATGAATTTTATACATTAATAATTGAGCATCCACTAATGTTACGTCGCCCAATTATGCTGGACGAAAAAAGATTGCAAATTGGTTTTAACGAAGAAGAAATTCGTAAATTTTTACCACGTAGCGTCCGAACATTTTTAAACATTGAACTGCAAAAGTTGGCTAATTAATAAGTAATATTTTTTAGGGAAAGTGGTATGAAAGGAGGAAGCAGAAAATGATAGAAGTATGTGTTACAGTCAATTATAACGATAGAAATTATCAAACAAATGTTATTGTAAGTAAAGATACGATATGGACAAAAATTAAACAATTGGCAGAAGAACAAGTGAAGAAACAGTGGAGTGTTTAATTTTATTTTCAACTTAAAAAGCTAAATGAAGTTATCAGATATAGGTGGGACCGGATAGAATTAATTTTTTATGGCAAGAAGTATTCTATATGTTTTAACGTTCTAACCTATCTGTAATATTTATGGCTACAGTTAATATATGAGAAACAATATTTTTGATCGTAGGAGGAAAATCATGAACAGCGACTTTACCTTGGCCATACACAGTTTAACTTATTTAGCTTTACAGCCAGATCGGATGTCAACAAGTAATGCTATTTCAGAAAGTGCAGGTGTACATCCAGTACGTATTCGTAAAGTACTAAGTTTGTTAAAAAAGCACAAGTTTATACAATCAAAAGAGGGAACTGGTGGAGGTTTTATTTTCGCCCGCGATTTAGACGAAGTGAATCTTTGGCATATTTATCAGATAACCTCTGAAGGTGCTTTGCAGCCGAAGTGTCCAGAATCAAACAATCAGTGTGTTGTAGGTTCGAACATGCGAAAAGTTCTTTTCGCTATTTTCTTAGGTGCTGAAGAGCATCTAGGTGAATACTTAAAGAATTATACAATGAAAGAAGTTGTTGATCTTATCAATCAAGAGCGTTAAGCGGCTTAATTATTATATAGCCGTGAGTTCTTAACACTTAAATGTAATGAAAAATATTACAGTATAATTGTTTTTATATCTTTTTTATCGTCACAAAAAATATTTATAGGAAGGTGAAACGGTATGATGTCAAATAATAATCATGTTTTAAAAGTAGGAGATTGGGTTCGTGGAATATCAAATGAAGGTGAATTAATAGTTGGTTATATTGTATCACTTGATGATGTAGAGGATATAGTTACAGTTAGTATTGTGAAACGTGACGGCCAGTACACAATAAACGAAGCGATTTTACTCTTTAGTAAACACGTTAACAAACTCCCTGAATCAAAGGTAATAAATAAGGAACAAATCCTTTATCTTATAGATCTTGCATTATTAACAGGGGATGAAGAATGGTTTATCGAGCTTTCTTCAAAATTAAACTCGATAAAAGAGCTAGTTAATGAGGGATTTTAAAATTTAAACTTTTGAGGGTGCACACAATCCGCCTTATGGAGAGGACACAATTACTTTTCGCATAAAAGGAAATGATGTAAAAACGATTCATTACAAACATAGAGATATTCCTGATAACGATAATTATGTAAATGAGCTGTCCATATGGGGCAGCTTTTTTGTTTTTTACTCAGTGTAGCTTTTTAAATTGTATATGAATTCAATATTAAT
>NZ_JBEUTW010000217.1:0-2603 GCF_040492675.1 Bacillus sp. AP50 | reverse complement strand
AAATACTACAATCGCTACGATAAAAATACAAAGCGCTACAGCAGTTAAACTTATACTTACCGGCCATATATTATATGATCCTTCAGCAATTTCTTTCGGACGAAACAGCGTGAATAATGATAGGTTTTTCATCCATTCTAACTTATCACTTAACTTCCCTACCATATCCAATACGAAAAATAAGATAGTTAAACTCGCTGAATAACTTAGTGCTTTTCTTTCGTCATTACATATACAAGAAAAGAAAAATGAATAGGCACTAACGACTAAAAATATGAGCCCTCCGACTACATTTATCTTCAAAAATAATTCTTTATTTAAGTTATTATCCTCTAAAAACCATTCAGCACCTACTATACCCGCTACATACGTAACCGCTACAATAATCAGTAGTCCTAATATAAGAATAGCCGCTTGCGTAATTGCGATTCGTACTCTAGATACAGGCGTTGCTAGCAAGTATGCCATTGCTCCTTTATCTACATGACGAGCAATTAAATGTGTCGCAACTGTTACGCAAAAAATTGTTAAAATGATAATAAACAATAGACTATAGTATTCGCCCGCTAGAAAATCCATTACGTTTTGAATCGGACTTTCCATACCAACGATTTTTTTCACACTATCAGGCATGGCACCTATTAATTCATTTAGCCCTTTTGCTGATACCATTGACGGGAATATCCAAATTAATAACCACAGATATAAAGCTGCACCAGACGCATAACTCAAAATACTTTTTTGTGTTTCTTTCAAACTAGCTAAAAATAATTGCTTATTCATGCGTTATCCCTTCTTTCTTATCGTAATAATGCATAAATAAATGTTCTAAATCCATCGCTCTCGTTTGAAGTGCCGTTACATTGTAGTTTGAAAGTGTTTGTAAAACAGTTTGATAGTTTCCTTGTACAATGATAGATGCCTCTCTGCCTTTTACCGCTTCAAATTGCAAATTACACTTTGTAAGAGACTCAATCTCTTCTTGTGATGATACTGTTACATCTATCACCTGTCTTCTCATACTTTGTAAATCGTGAATATTTTCAACCGTTACGAGTCGACCATCTTTAATAATAGCTACTCTGTCACAAGTTCTCTCAATTTCAGTGAAAATATGCGAAGACATAAGAATTGTTTTTCCTCTTTGCTTTTCCTCTAATATTAAATCTATAAACACTTGCTGCATAAGTGGATCAAGTCCAGATGTTGGCTCATCTAAAATTAACACCTCTGGATCGTGCATAAATGCAGCGACTATCCCTACTTTTTGCTTCATTCCTTTAGACATTTTGCGAATCGGTGTTTTCACATCAAATTGCAGAAGCTCTATCAGTTCATCTCGTCTTTTCGTATCCTTTAATCCACGCATTCCTTGCATTAATTTTAAAAACTCTAATCCGTTCATTCCTTCAATAAAAGAAATTTCACCCGGTAGATAACCAACTTCCCTTTGAATTTTCGCTGCTTCATTCCAACAATCTAATCCAAAAATTGTCGCTTTACCAGCTGTCGGTTTTATAAATCCCATTAAATTACGAATCGTCGTTGATTTTCCGGCACCATTCGGTCCTAAATAACCAAATACTTCTCCCTCTTTTACATCAAATGTAATATGAAACAAACCTTTTCCATTCGAAAACTGTTTTGTGACATCTTGAACTGAAATCATAATTCCACCTCATTTTTTGAAATATTTAATGTGTGATATTTCAAAATCATTGTACTCCTCATCTTTCATATTCGCAACAACTTTTTGAAATATTTATCAGTCCATATTTCAAAATTATTGTTTTCCATTATTTTTTCTTGTATATTTTAAGTGAGGTGATTGCATTGAACGGCTTTGAAAGAGTAAAAGAAAAGAAAAAGCGTGCCATTAAAGAAGCAGCATTCTTATTATTTTCAGAACGTGGATTTAATGAAGTGAAAATAGAACATATCGCAAAAGAAGCAAACGTTTCTCAAGTTACAATTTATAATCATTTCGGAAGTAAAGATGCGTTATTTAGGGAGCTTATACAAGAATTTATCATATCTGAATTTCAATATTATAAAGAGCTTGCAGAAGAAAAATTACCTTTTCATGATATGATGCAAAAAATGATTGTAAGAAAAATGAATACTGGCGGATTATTTCAACCTGATATGTTACTACAAATGATGCAAAGGGACGAAGAACTCCGTAAGTTTATTTATAGTTATCAAAATGAAAAAATCCTACCCTGGTATTTAGAAATATTAGAACGAGCTCAGCGCAAAAACGAAATTAATCCACACCTTACTAAAGAAATGATGTTACTTTACATTCAAATGTTTACAAAATTAGGTGATGAATTTGGAGCACAACTTCTTGAAGGAGATCGGGAAAAACATATAAAAGATATCGTTACGATGTTCTTCTATGGTCTTTCTGTTCCACAAAAGTAATTTTTCTAAAGAACAAATAAAATCACCAAAAAGCCCTTTGGATATTTAAATCGCAAGGGCTTTTTCATATCAAAAAATGACTAAAACTAACTTTATCTTAAAGAAGTTAAATGCTGCTTTATAGATAACACCTTATTATAGATTAACTCTTTTAGCATCACAGGCTGAATTGAAAT
>NZ_JBEUTW010000216.1:0-7431 GCF_040492675.1 Bacillus sp. AP50 | reverse complement strand
GCCCTTCAAAAGGCTGTTTTTTCTTCTGTCTAATTTTACAAATTGAAAAATTTCATAAAGAAAATAAGAAAAATGCAAAATAATTAAAGTTAATTGTTGACGTGATGCTTTTATTATCGGTATCATAAATCTTCGTGAGCAATTATTTTTCGTTATACGATTTTTTATTATTACTGAATTTTTGAGAGGAGAAATTAGATGTCAGTTAAGAAGAAAACGCAAGTACGCACCGGCAAAATGGTACGTGAACTAATGTTAGCAGACGAAGATGTAAATGCTTCGCTAATTATGGTATATAGTGAAAACGGTGTAAACGCAGAAATTAAAATCGAGGGCTTAACGCCGAAATGTAACGAAGAATTATTTTTGAGCGGAAACGTGGATTGGAACAAGAGTGTTATTTATAAAATTGTTGATTTCACTGGAAACGCTGAAGTTGGTAAAGTTACATTAACAGCGATGAACAAAAACAATGTTTCTCTAGAAATTGAACGCGTTATGTGGAGTAAAGAAAATAAAGAAGCTGCCGAGCAAGAAGAAACACAGGTAGAAGCAGCACCGAAAAAAGAAGTAGTTGTAGAAGCTCCAAAAGCAATTACGCCTGCTCCTAAGCCTGTTACGCGTGTGGAAACACCTGCTATGGCACCTAAACCTACTCCGGTACCGACACCGAAGCCAGTAAGCGTAGAAGCAGCTGTAGAACTAGTTACTCCAGCGCCTGTGAAAAAAGCAGTCCCTACTCCAGTTACAAAGCAAGAGACAGCACCGGTTGCTCCTGCAAAACCGAAGCAGCCTGCTTTGACTGAAACAAATTCAAAACTACAAGAAAATTATGTTAAACTCGTGAAAAAGACAATTGAAGTTTGTCAAGATTACGAGCTTGGCATCGACATAGATGATTCTATTGAAAGCTTAAAAGAAGAACTACAAAGCCAAGGTATTAGCGTTACATTTGACAAAGAAATTATGGACGTTGTAAGTCGCCTTCGTTCTTTACAAGATAAAGGAATCAAAGTAGAAAAAGTACTTAATTTACTATAAAAAAATAAGAGGTGGCTATCGCCACCTCTTATTTTTTATAATTCCACTCATTACTTTCATACTTTTCTTTCGCTAACGTTTGAACTTCATGTAACTGTTCTTCTGTTAATTCATATGGAACAAGTTCTACATCCAATCCTTTTTCAAAGCCAACTTCAAACGCTTTAATTAACTGTTCTATCGTAAATGTACGGTCTGTTAATTCATTAATTGCTACTGCTTTAGAAGAGAACATACTCTTCATACGTTCCTTCACACGTTCATTTGGGAATAAAAATAGATCATATAGTTCATCTAAATCAATTTCTAATGGAATCGATCCATGCTGTAAAATAACACCTTTTTGACGTGTTTGAGCACTACCAGCAATTTTTCGTCCTTCCACTACAATTTCATACCAAGATGGCGCATCAAAACATACGCCTGAACGTGGATTTTTTAAATTTTCACGATCTGCTTCTGTTTTTGGAACTGCATAATATGCTTCTAACCCTAATGCCTTAAAACCATCTAATAAACCTTGCGAAATAACACGATACGCTTCTGTAACTGTTTTCGGCATATTCGGATGATCTTCAGACACAATAACACTATACGTTAACTCTTTGTCATGTAGTACACCCCTGCCGCCTGTTTGACGACGAACGAATCCATATTTCTTTTCGTTAACTACATCCATATTAATATCTTTTTCAACACGTTGAAAATACCCAACTGTTAATGTTGGTACTTCCCATTCATAAAAACGAATTGTTGGTGGCATTTTCTTTTCACTTTGCCAATTTAATAAACATTCATCTAACGCCATATTAAATGCCGGTGAACATTGACCAGAGTTAATATAACACCATTTTTCTTTTCCCATCCTGCACCTCATATAACCAATTATTTTTCACATTCTCTAGTCTACCAAATTCGACAAAATTTGTGAAAGAATACGAAATTTCTTCTTATATGCAAATGAATCTGTTGCATAAATATATAAGGGCATTATAATATTGAAAGTAGGATAAGAAAAAAGGGAGCGATAGAATCGTGTCAACAACTTGGATTATTTTATTAGCCGTAATCGTAGCATTTATCGGCTACACTGTATGGATGTACTTCTATCAGAAAAAATTAATTAAAACTCTTACAGAAGAAGAATTTCGCGCTGGCTACCGTAAAGCACAGCTTATCGATATTCGTGAAGCAGACGAATATAACGCAGGGCATATTTTAGGTGCACGTAACATTCCGTTATCACAAATTCGCCTTCGCCATAAAGAACTTCGTCAAGATCAACCTGTTTACTTATATTGCCAAAGCGGATTCCGTACAGGTCGTGCAGCGCAATACTTAAAAAAACAAGGCTACAAAGATTTCTACCAATTACAAGGTGGATTTAAATCTTGGACAGGCAAAATTAAAAAGAAATAATAACATACAAAAAACTAGCTGAATAAATCAGCTAGTTTTTTCATTTCATCTTATTCGCAATGTATAATAAATTCTGCTTGATTACCTTTTCATCGTTCTCTTCTACATTCCGATACAGCAGTTGATATTCAATTCCTTTCTCTTTCCATATAAGCGTAGCAAATTCGTCACCACGTTCATAATCATCTTTATTTTTAAAATAAGCAGACGTTCCATTATTCAGTTTCATTTGTTCTTGAAATCGCTTCTCTTCCACAAGATCCGGAAAACTATAAGGAAAGTTCGCGACATTTAACTCAATATACTCATTTCTACCTGACTCCTTCTGTTTATATTTAATCGTTAAGACAGTGTTCTTTTTCCCAAGCGTTCTTACTTCCCCCTTCACATCACTTGTAATGTCGTACGGTAAAAACGTTGGAACTTTAAACTTCACCGGAAAATATTTTGGAAGTTCCTTTAGCGGAATAGGATCCGTAACACGATCCATAGCTCCTCCTGTTGTTCCCACAAAGTGTTTTTCTTCTTGCATCGTTTGCTGAAACGAACACGAACTAAGCATGAAACTAGAAAACACGAAACAAATGATTCTTTTTTTCAATTTGTTTCCGCCCTTTCATACCGCTCTCTTAACGAACGAAGCGTTGATATTCTCTTCATATTCGCTTTGTCACCAAACTCCACCTTTGAAAACTTTCCACGTTATTCTCACACATTTTGACAACACTTTTTGCAAACAAAAAAGACCCCTATCATTCTTACGCCCAAGTGAAAAGGTTACGCGAATAAAAAGAAGTCTTATTAATACCATAGTTTGTGAAAAGCTTTTCAGGTCAAGATTTTTTCTTTCTTATTATTTTCCCTTTATAATAAGGGAAAGAGGTGATACATATGGCCAATATAAAACAAATTGCTAAAACTGCTGGTGTATCGATATCAACTGTTTCTCGTGTCCTGAATAATCACCCTTACGTAAAAGAAGAAAAGCGTAAGCGTGTTCTAGATGCTGTTGAAGAATTAAACTACGCAAAAAATATAAATGCTGTCCATTTAATAAGAGGGAAAACATATACAATTGGCGTTATGCTTCCTTTCATTAACCTCCCCTACTTCAGTACGATTATTGAAGGAATCGGAAACGAAGCGTTAGCTGCCGGATATCACATTAATTTATGTCAAACGAATTACGATAGCATTGAAGAAATTCGTGTTCTTGAAATGATGAAAATGAAACAATTTGATGGGATGATTATTTGCTCCCGAACGAGCTCTTGGAAACAAATCGAACCTTTTGCAAAATTTGCCCCTATTATTTCATGTGAAAAAATGAAGCATCCCCTCATTTCATCCATCTACGTAGATCATTATGAAGGTTTCCGTCTCGGTACTGCCTATTTACTAAGTAGAGGCCATGAAAAAATTGGAATTTGTTTAGCAAGAAAAACAAGTGTAAATTCCATGGAGCGCGAAAAAGCGTTCGCCGATATACTTCGTAACGAAGGGAAAACGTTGCATCCTGAATGGATTTTCCACCAATGCTATACAATGCAGGACGGAGCACAAATACTCCATCGTATTTTAAATATGAAAAATCGTCCAACTGCTATTTTCACAGCGAACGATCAAGTTGCAGCTGGTTTATTAACAGAGGCTCGAAAACATGGTATTCGAGTACCTGAAGACCTTGCTATCCTTGGATTTGATAATCATGAAATTTCAAAGGCATTAGAAATTTCCACAATTGAACATCCCGGTCTCGCAATGGGCTCACATGCTTTTTCTTTATTCCATAAGCAGATCCAAAGCGAGCAAATTGTCGGCAGTGCAAAAGAACTTTCATTCCATTTAATTGAGCGAGAGACTGTCTAAAAAGAGCGTTACCTATAATGCTCTTTTTCAGCTCTTCACCTATTGACATTATATTTTTCATCTCATATAATGAACCTAACGAACGGTAGGTAGGGGATGAAAATGACAGCAAACCGCATTAAAGCTGTAGCACTTTCTCATTTCGCACGCTACGGCTATGAAGGAACTTCATTGGCAAATATTGCTCAAGAAGTTGGGATTAAAAAACCATCGATTTACGCACACTTTAAAGGAAAAGAAGAGCTATATTTCATATGCTTAGAATCTGCTCTTCAAAAAGATTTGCAGAGCTTCACAGGCGATATCGAAAGCTTTTCCAATTCGTCCACTGAAGAATTGCTTTTAAAATTATTAAAAGGGTATGCAAAACGATTTGGTGAAAGTGAAGAATCAATGTTTTGGTTACGAACTTCTTATTTTCCGCCTGATGCATTTCGCGAACAAATTATTAATAAAGCAAATGTACACATTGAAAACGTCGGAAAACTTTTATTCCCTGTATTTAAAAGAGCAAGCGAACAAGATGAGCTGCATAACATTGAAGTAAAAGACGCCTTAGAGGCTTTTCTATGCTTACTCGACGGTCTTATGGTTGAACTATTATACGCAGGTTTAAATCGTTTTGAGACACGTTTAGACGCTTCTTGGAAAGTATTTTGGCGCGGACTTTCAAACTGACGGATTGCCCTTTGCAATGCGTCGTTTTTAAGCCCTTTACCTAACGACTGGTAGGAAGGAGAAATGACATATGGCATGGATTTATGTAATCATCGCTGGTATTATTGAAATCTTTTGGGTGATTGGACTAAAAAAAGCAGAGGCACCACTTGAATGGGCTGGTGTTGCTCTATTAATTACAATTAGTTTCGTCTTATTATTTAGAGCTTATAAAGATTTACCTGTCGGCACTGTATACGCAGTCTTTACAGGAATCGGAGCTGGTGGAATCGTTCTTACAGAGATTTTCATCTTCGGAGAACCTTTCTCTATCGTAAAAGTTTTATTAATCGGTTTAATCTTCTTCGGAGTAATTGGTTTAAAACGAGTAACAGAAGAAAAAGAAGCGAAGGAGGCCGCATAAAATGGCTTGGGTATTTTTAATTCTAGCTGGTATTTGTGAAATTATTGGTGTACTCTTTATGAAAGTAGCCACTGAAAAGAAAGGCTGGGCACCAAAAGTTATTTTAATCGCTAACTTCGGCGTAAGCTTCTTCTTCTTATCTCTTGCGATGAACACATTACCGATGGGAACTGCTTACGCAATTTGGACTGGAATCGGAACTGCTGGAAGTGCACTTCTAGGCATTCTCATTTTCCGAGAATCAGCGGATTGGCGTCGTCTTGCTTTCTTAAGCTGCATTTTATGCGGCGCTGTTGGCTTAAAACTATTAAGCTAACGTGAGGTGAATGTCATGTGGAAAGAACAAGGAAAGAAAATATTAGCATGGATCACACTTTGTATCGTCATTCTATTACAAATAAGTTTTCATATAATAGAATCATTGTTTCATAAAGTATTATCCATTCTCACATTCCTTCCTAACATGACACTTGAAATTATATCGATTGTTTGGTCCATTATCGCCTCCATTGCAATCGTCATTATATGGAGTATCGCCAAACTATGGAATAAGTTATTTAAAAAGGACAGTACTTCTGAAAAAGAGTAACTGTCCTTTTTATATTCATTCAGACTTTCTGTAGAAGTTAGATGTGATAAGACAAAACAGACCAATTATAACAATACTTATACCAATTCCTTTATGCAAATTAGGAAACGGTGATGGTATGTCTGAATAAAAATTTGATAACAAAAGACCTATTGACAAAAATAATACTCCTATTTCAAATAACAATTTTCGTTTCCCCATTGTTCCCCCTCCAATTTTTTTCATACATTCCTTTCTTTTGGACATACTACCCAAAAAAAGGAGTGGATAATATGCAAAATTCTATACATAAGCAAATCCTATTTTTATTTTTCCTATTTCTTATTCTCATCATCGTTTTCAGCTTTATATTACATACTCCGAAAGATGTGCCAAATAGCGTTTCTTTTTATAAACTACTGCTCTCGTATTGTCGTTATTGAAGAAGGTGCCTTTTATAGGGCACCTTTTAAAATTCTCTCTTCTCATACAATTTCACTGAAACGAAGATAGATGCTATGAGCATACATATTGAACCAATGAATAACAAGGTATTATATAATTGAATTTGTTCCAAGTTGATTTGAAACAAAGTTTCTAAAATAACAATCGGCGCCATGAATATTACTATTGTAATAAGAATAGTTTTTTTATATCCTAACCAAAAAGATATTGGTAGAACAAAGCTTAAATACACTAAAATAAAGCTAATACTAGCAAGCAATGTCGTTTCAATAAATTCAAATAGGTTAATCCCATTCTTCATTCCCATCGTGAAACAGCTGACCGTTACACTTATAAAAAGAATAATAATTGCTACTATATATTTCGCATACACAATTTGTTTTCTCAATATTGGTAAACTATTTACTATAACTTCACTCTCATTTTTACTATCTGCTTCAAATGTTTTTACTGTTGCCCCAATTGTAATAATTACTGACATAATGATGAATAAATTTTCCGTATCTGTTAAGGCCATATAAAAGAAAACAGGATACAGTATGTACCAAATTAAAAATTTCCATTGAATGATGAAATCTTTTAAAATTAGTTGCTTGATCATGTATTACACCTCCTAATATGAAAATGTCCCTTCTATAACTCTGCCTCCTGAAACATTTTCATTGAGAGGAACATGGATACGAATATACTCACTAATACTCCGATACCAAGAACACCCATTGCTTGTGTAGCCTCTTGAGAGTGAAGTACTTTTAACATAATTGTTTTATCACCAAAAATATTGCACATAAGACCAATCATACCCATTAAAGGAAAAAGCATAATCAAATTCAAGACAGTAATAACTTTATATCCCCCAATGTAATTAGTCGGTATCGTTACTGCACAATAAATCAAAGTTGCTACTATTGCTGAAAATATTGCATATCCAGGCATAACTATATCTCTGTTCAATAAAATATTCCCTAATATTACGACTATAAAAGTT
>NZ_JBEUTW010000215.1:0-5277 GCF_040492675.1 Bacillus sp. AP50 | reverse complement strand
GAACTAGCATAAGGGGAAACAAAATAATGAATAAGTTACTTACATCGAAAATTGAAATTATAGAAAGAAAAATCCGGTATAACTCAACAATAGTAGATCACAATTGCTTATTACTTGAAAAGCAATCACAAAGTATCGTTTTATTTCACGAGGTGCAGTATTCATTTACAATGACTGCAAATGATACTAAGTTAACAATCCCAAAAGGAAGTTATACAATCGCATATTACTGGAAAGATCGTCCGTACAATTTATACGTATGGAGAGATATAAAAGGAAAGTATTTAGGTTCCTATTTTAATATTGTAAAAAACACACAAATAAAAGATGAAGTGGTTTCCTTTGAAGATTTAATCATCGATATTATGGTACTTCCAAATGGAGAATACTTCATATTGGATGAAGATGAATTACCAGAACCATTAGGGAATTTCGAAGGTGGTTATGTGAGGAAAGCTCTTTATGGATTAAAAGAAATCATTCAAAAAGAGCTGCCACCAATAGTTTTGGAGACAGCCAGGGTGCAGAGGAAATAAAATTTAATTACATAAATATTTTGAATGGGAATGAGTAGTCTCAAGTTATATGATCTAACTTTTTTAATAAATCTAAGGTTAGTAGCATATTTCTTGAAATTACTCTTTTTTTTGTAGAAATTTCGTCGCTTAGTTATTAAATCCCATCAAATGCATTTAGCGTGTGAGTTTTCTTATTGGTTACAGTGGATTAAAAATCAGAAAAAATAGTAAGTAAATGATATCGTTCAAATAAACAACAGTAAAAATATTCAAACGAATCATATGTATGTTTTGATAAAACCTAGTTGACTTATCGGAAATATTTGTATAATATGTACTTAATTCCATAACGTATTGCTGATTGGAGAAATCAAAGGCATTTTATCTGTTGATAAAATGCCTTTGGTTTTTTTATTGCACAAATACTGAATCTGTTCATTTATATGAATCATTTTAAGGAGGAGAAGAAATGACTGTTTCAATTGATGGGGTATCAAAATATTTTTTGAAACAAACTGGTACTGTTCAAGTATTAGAGAATATTAATTTTCAATTAGAGAAAGGGGATTTTGTTACAGTAATTGGTCCGAGTGGGTGCGGAAAAAGTACATTACTAAAAATTGTTGCCGGTCTAGATAATGATTTTGAAGGGGAAGTTGTTATTGACGGGGAGCCTATCTTAAAAACGAGCAAGAAACAAGGTTTTATTTTTCAAGAACATAGGCTTTTTCCATGGTTAACAGTTGAAGAAAATATAGCGGCAGATTTATCGTTAAAAGATAAGTATGTGAAAGATAAGGTAAGAGAATGGGTTGAAATCGTTCGGTTAGATGGCTTTGAAAAATCGTATCCGAAAGAAATTTCAGGCGGGATGTCACAACGTGTTGCGATAGCGAGAGCGTTATTAAGAGATCCAAATGTATTATTACTTGATGAACCTTTTGGAGCGCTGGATGCTTTTACTCGAAGTCATTTACAAGAAGTATTGCTAAATATTTGGGAGCAGAAGAAAACAACAATGATATTCGTTACACATGATATAGACGAAGCGATATATCTTTCAAACCGAATCATCATTATGAGTGCAAAACCAGGGAAAATACATAAAGTGATTGAAAATAATTTGCCTTATCCGCGAAATAAAACTTCTCAATCGTTCCAACAACTTCGAACGAAAGTATTACAGCAGTTTGAATATGGAGGGTTGATTCAAACAAGTATATAGGAAAAGGGTGATTTTATATGTATAAAAAATTAAAAATTCTTTCTTTTGCTTTAGCTATATCAGTATGTTTGTTAGGATGTGAAAAAAGTACAGCAAGTAGTAAGAAAGAAGATGTAACAATACAAATTGGTATACAACAAGGATTAAGCCCGCTATTACTAGCAAAGAAAAAGGGATGGTTTGAAGAGGAGTTTAAAAAAGAAGGAGTTAAAGTGAAATGGACAGAGTTCCAAAGTGGACCTCCTTATTTTGAAGCAATCGCATCAAACCGGTTAGACTTTGGTGAAGTAGGGAATTCTCCAGTCATTTCAGCGCAAGCAGCAGGTATTGGATTTACCGAAATCGCCAATACAAGTTATGCGAGAAAAGGAACTGGAATTCTCGTTCAAAAAGATAGTAAGATTGCGAGTGTAAAAGATTTAAAAGGTAAAAAAATTGCAGTAGCAAAAGGAAGTAGTGCCTTTAATTTATTATATCGAGCACTTGATAAAGAAGGTATTGATGCAAAAGATGTAAATGTCATTCAATTACAACCAGATGAAGCGCAGCCTGCATTCGAATCAGGATCAGTAGATGCATGGGCGATTTGGGACCCTTTCATATCATTACATACGTTAAATAAAGGTGCGAAGGTGATTGCAGACGGTGAAACATTAAATGTCTCTTCACCAGAATTTTTAATTACGAGGACAAAATTTGCGAAAGAACATCCAGAATTAGTTGAGAAATTCCTCAAAGTTTATGAGAAAGCACGTGTATGGCAAGATGCTAACTTAGATGAAGCAATAAAAGTATACACTTCTGTAAAAAAGATAGATGCAGAGATTGTAAAAGAAGTGTTTAATCACGACAAACCAATTTTAGTTCCGGTAACTAAGGAAATAATAGCAGAACAACAAAAGACTGCGGATTTTCAATAT
Source organism: Bacillus sp. AP50 (assembly GCF_040492675.1). Lineage (NCBI taxonomy): Bacteria > Bacillati > Bacillota > Bacilli > Caryophanales > Bacillaceae > Bacillus > Bacillus sp. AP50. The sequence goes on along the minus strand of NZ_JBEUTW010000215.1, from coordinate 2,614 downwards.
AAGCTCGGTTCTATAAAGAAAGAAATTAAGACGGAAAAAGTTGTAGATAATTCTTTCGTAGAAAAAGCATTGAAAGCGAAGTGAAAAGAGGTTTTGTAAAGTGGAAAATACGAAAGCTGTTATGAAACCAGCGAGTATAACGATTAAGAAAAATGGCATAAAGAAGGTACGAAAGTTAAATGTAAAAGTTTTAGTAAGGGCGATTACTATACCGGTTATTATATTAATAATTTGGCAGTTGGCTGGCGTATTCGGTCTTGTTTCTAAAACAGTTTTACCAACACCATTAGATATTTTTCTAGCTTTCCAAGAGCTTATTAAAACAGGAGAGTTATTCGGCCATTTAAGTATTAGTGTATTCAGGGCTGCGGCTGGTTTCTTTATTGGTGGGGGCTTAGGAATCATTTTAGGAACGATTGTTGGATTTTCAACGAGAAGTGAGCAATATTTAGACCCATCTGTGCAAATGTTAAGAACTGTACCTCATTTAGCTGTTGCGCCGCTTTTCGTATTATGGTTCGGTTTTGGTGAAACATCAAAAGTGTTATTAATTGCAGATGGTGCATTTTTTCCTTTATACGTAAACGCATTTTTAGGTATTAGAGGTGTGGATTCAAAGTTATTTGATGTTGCGAGAGTGTTAGAGTTTAGTAAAAGAAAATTAATCACGAAACTAATTTTACCAGCTGCATTGCCTAACCTTTTACTAGGAGCAAGGTTATCGTTAGGTGTTGCGTGGGTGAGTTTAGTAGTAGCAGAACTTATGGGGTCTACAGAAGGTATTGGCTATATGATTATGGATGCAAGGCAATTTTCAAATACAGATATCGTATTTGTCGGCATAATTATATTTGCATTTGTTGGAAAGTTTTCTGACTCTCTAGTACGTTTACTAGAAGTGAAGTTTTTAAGATGGCGAGATAACTTTAAAGGTGAGACAGGGAATTAACATATAAATTATTAGGGGTAATTTATATAGAATGTGTTAGTATACGATTCAAAATAAATAAGGGGTGTGTAAAGGTATGGAATTATTATGGTTTATTCCGGCTTATGGAGATGGTCGATATTTAGGAACGACAAAACGAGGAAGAGCAGCTGAATATGGTTATTATAAGCAAGTTGCTGCGGCAGCTGATTATTTAGGATATACGGGTGTTTTACTTCCAACTGGTCAAGGATGTGAAGACCCTTGGGTGTTAGCTTCAGCTCTTGCTGCTGAAACAGAAAAACTAAAATTTTTAGTAGCAGTGAGACCAGGACTAATGTCCCCTACAGTTGCAGCGAGGATGGCATCTACATTTGATAGAATTTCACATGGGAGGCTGCTTATTAATGTAGTAGCTGGAGGAGATCCAGTTGAACTACAAGGAGATGGATTATATCTTGATCATGATGAAAGATATGAAGCAGCGGATGAATTTTTAAAAGTTTGGAAATCGACATTGCAAGGTGAAACGATCTCTTTAGAAGGAAAACATATTAAAGTTACAGATAGTAAAGTTGTATTCCCACCAGTTCAAATACCATATCCTCCTATATATTTCGGAGGATCGTCAGCTGCTGGAAAAGAAGTAGCAGCTGAACATAGTGATGTATATTTAACGTGGGGAGAGCCGCCAGAGCAAGTGAAAGAGAAAATAGAAGAAGTAAGAAAACTTGCAGAAGAGAAGGGGCGTACAGTGCGATTTGGCATTAGATTACACGTAATTGTAAGAGAAACAGAAGAAGAAGCATGGGAAGAGGCAGAACGTTTAATTCAATATGTGGATAATGAAACAATTGAGCTTGCTCAAAAGACATTTGCAAGATATGATTCGGTTGGTCAAAAACGGATGACCCATTTAAATAAAGGTACGAGAGAGTCGTTAGAGATAAGCCCTAATTTATGGGCTGGAATCGGACTTGTAAGAGGTGGGGCAGGTACTGCACTTGTAGGCGATCCGCATACAGTAGCAGAAAGGATAAAAGAATATGAATCGTTAGGAATTGATACGTTTGTTTTATCAGGATATCCGCATTTAGAAGAAGCGTATCAAGTGGCAGAATTGTTATTCCCATTATTGAAAGACGAGAAGAAAGAAGAAAATAAAATTGTTGGTGAAATGATTGCTGATGCATATGCATTAAAAAAATAGTGAGAAATAAAGTTTCACTTATTTATTGCTCCATTTTGTTTACTGCCTGTTAACACGGGATAAAAAACCCGCAAGTTATTCGCTTGCGGGTTTTCATCGTAAATTATTAGAAAATATGGTAAAATTAAAGGGTAACTTAAGGTGCGGTTGGTTGTTCAATTATCACTTCTCCGAGTAGGAGGGGGGTGATAATACGTGAGTGAAATAGCGTTGCTACTGCAAGGTGGACTGTTTCTCGTTGCATTGTTAACGTTCGTCGTCGTTTTAATAGACAAGCTCAAAAAATAACAACCCACCTATGCTTATAGAATGTGGGTTGTTTTGTTTGTAAGAAACAAATAGGATAAATGAACAATCCAATCTGCTAAGTTACGTGGACTAGTGTGTAGCCGCACACTAGTCTTTTTTATTTATATACAATTTATAATTGGTTTATGTGATTGTATTGTTCTTTTCATACTCATTATAACACAGTG
>NZ_JBEUTW010000214.1:0-7275 GCF_040492675.1 Bacillus sp. AP50 | reverse complement strand
GTATAATGTCCTATCAATTTATCATTAAATAAATGTAAAAAATGACCCTATTTATTCATTTTTAATGCGTATGTATGTACATTTGTTAATTTATTCGATATATTATGGGTATTGAATGATTACGTGAAGTGTATAGGTCGCTTATATAACACCTTATATTTTTATATCCGTGAAAACTACAAAGTGTATGAAAATCCATTTGTCAAATGAATTTAGTGCGGAAGGAGGTTTGTGGTTACTTCATAGGGTATAATAATCAGTTTTTTACTGATAAAAATATAGGAGGCGACATAATGTTTCGTACGATTTCAAATTTCATGAGAGTAGCTGAGATAAGAAGGAAAATCCTTTTTACACTAGCGATGTTAATCGTTTTTCGAATTGGCACGTTTATTCCAGTTCCTCATACTAACGCAGAGGTATTAAAAGTACAAGATCAAGCTAACGTTCTAGGTATGTTAAACGTATTTGGCGGAGGAGCATTGCAACACTTCTCAATCTTTGCTGTAGGTATTACACCATATATTACAGCTTCCATCATAGTACAGTTACTACAAATGGATGTTATACCTAAATTTTCGGAATGGGCAAAGCAAGGAGAAATGGGCCGTAAGAAATCAGCTCAATTCACTCGATACTTTACAATCATTCTCGCATTCATACAGGCCATCGGAATGTCTTATGGCTTTAATAATATAGCAGGTGGACAATTAATAACAGATCAAAGCTGGACTACATACTTATTTATTGCGACAGTTTTAACTGCAGGTACTGCATTTTTACTTTGGTTAGGCGAACAAATTACCGCTAACGGAGTTGGTAATGGTATTTCGATGATTATCTTCGCAGGTCTCGTTGCCGCCATTCCAAATGTTGCAAATCAAATTTATTTACAACAATTCCAAAATGCTGGCGATCAGCTATTTATGCACATAATAAAAATTGTTTTAATTGGACTCGTAATTTTAGCGATAGTTGTTGGTGTTATTTACATTCAACAAGCTGTACGTAAAATACCGATCCAATATGCAAAAGCTGTTTCAGGAAACAATCAATATCAAGGAGCAAAAAACACTCATTTACCGCTTAAAGTAAATAGTGCTGGTGTTATACCAGTTATCTTTGCTTCTGCATTTTTAATGACGCCGCGTACAATTGCGCAGCTCTTCCCTGATTCAAGCGTATCAAAATGGTTAGTTGCAAATCTTGATTTCGCACATCCAATTGGAATGACACTTTATGTCGGTCTTATCGTTGCTTTCACATACTTCTACGCATTTATTCAAGTAAATCCTGAACAAATGGCTGAGAATTTGAAAAAGCAAAATGGATATGTTCCTGGTATTCGTCCTGGTAAAGCAACTGAACAATATGTAACTAAAATTCTATACCGTTTAACATTTATCGGTGCAATTTTCTTAGGTGCTATTTCTATATTACCGCTCGTATTCACGAAAATTGCTACGTTACCACCTTCTGCTCAAATTGGTGGTACAAGCTTACTTATCATTGTCGGTGTAGCACTAGAAACTATGAAGACGTTAGAAAGCCAGCTTGTAAAACGTCATTATAAAGGCTTTATTAAAAAATTGAATTAATTATCAAAAACACAGTTGGTTATTTTTCCAACTGTGTTTTTGATTTTATCAGTCCTGTAATATACAGGGCTATTGCTTTATTAAACTACATCTCCTTCTCTAATAACCGCCCTTTTTTGAAATAAGTCCGTAGTGTTGAACGATTGGCCAAAAATACACCAATCAATATAAGACAAGCCCCCATTCCCATTGTAGGATTTAAAGGTTCTCCTAAAATGATATATCCCACAATTATTGCAATTAATGGTGATACATATAACCACGTCGATGGAAATACTGGATTTGTTTTTGATAAGAGCCAGTAATATAATCCGTGTCCACCAATCGATCCGATAAATATGAGATATAAAATAGGCCATTGCACACTCCATGAAGTTAATACGGTTACATTTGGTTGTTCTACAATAATAGATGCGATTAGTAGTAAAATCCCTCCATAAAACATTTGAATACCGTTAATAAGAAATGGTGATACATTTGATAAATCTGACAGTATTTCTTTCGAACGAATAGAGCCTATTCCGTAAAATAACTCCCCTATAACTAACACAATACAAGCAATACTCCATATGAAACTTACTTGTTGATGCATTCCTGGTAAAGAAACAAATATAACACCTGCTAGTGCAATAACTAAAGCAACGAGTTGTTCCTTTTGTAATTTCTCCCTATTCCTCTTTGCTTGTATTAATAAAATCATCATTGGTCCCGTAGCAGAAAGAACAGCAGCTAATCCCGAAGAAATATATTGTTCTGACCAATATAAACTTGCGAATGTCATAAATGTTAAACAAAATCCAGCATACATAATGCGTTTTGAAAATATATGTGGCATAATTTCTTTTCGCTTTAATTTAAAAATAATCATAAGGATTATTCCCGCTAAAAAGAAGCGAATTCCTGCTGAAAACAACGGTGGCGCCCCTGCTTCAATTCCAATTTTTATCGTTAAAAATGTTGTCCCGAAAATAATACATACTAAAATGTAATTAAAAATGACCATTTTGCTTCCTCCTTTTTACTCTTAGAATGAGTATAGAGGCTATGGTGTATAACAGTGTATCGATACATATAACAGTTACTTCAAGTTGTAGTTGATTCCCTATATATTTTTCGCTTTAATTAAGTTAAAAAGAAAAATAGGTGAACCTATGAAAATTGTATTGCGTAAAGAAACAAACATACCGTATTACAAGCAAATATATATGCAAATTGTTGACAGAATACAAAGTGGTATGCTTTCACATGGTGAATCTCTTCCTTCTTTACGTTGTATGGCCACAGATTTACAAATCAATGTATTAACAGTTCGTAAAGCGTATAAACAGTTAGAAACGAAAGGGTATATACGCATCGAACAAGGAAAAGGTGCTTACATATATAAACGGGTAAAGAAAGATTTCAAACCAATTCCGTATAAATGGCAACAAATGAAAACGATTAATGTTATGCGTTCTCAATATGCAATGAATAAGCACCGTAAATATTATAATTTTTCACAAGCAATTCTGTATCCTCGTCTGTTACCAAATCCATTTTTGGCAGATGAAATGCATAAATTGCTGGATAAAAATCCGATGTTGTTAGCAACTTATGGGCCAGTTCAAGGCGATTATGAATTGCGAGTTGAAATAGCAAATTACTTAAATGAACACCAGAAATTAGTGACAGACCCATCTCAATTATTAATTACAAGCGGCGCACAACAAGGAATTGATTTAATTGCTCAAACATTATTAAAACCTGGAGATATTGTATTAGTAGAAAGTCCATGTTACAGTGCTGCGCTTGATATTTTCATCAATAAAGGTGTTCAAATCATTCCCGTTTCTCTTGATAATCATGGAGTTCGCTCCGACTTAATTGATGATATTTGTCAAAGTAAAAATCCCGTTTTATTGTATACGAATCCCACCTTCCAGAATCCGACAGGTACAGTAATGAGTAAAGAACGAAGAATGGAACTTATAGAACTATCGGAGTTATATCAATTTTTTATTATTGAAGATGATTCTTTCGGAGAAATATATTTTGAGGATGCTATAATCCCGCCCCCAATCAAAAGTTTTGATAAGGATGGCCACGTAATATATATAAAAGGATTTAGTAAAACGTTAGCACCAGGACTGCGTATCGCGGCACTTATTGCCGATGGTCCTATTTTTGAATGGCTATATGCAGTAAAAGGTTCAATGGATATCGGTAGTCCTTTATTAACACAGAAGGCACTTCTACCGTTTTTACGTGCAGAACGTATGAAAAACCATTTAGAAAAATTACGTACAGCTTTACAAATGAGACGTGATTTAACAATTGATATATTATCGCCATTAAAAGAACTACACTTTGAAATACCAAATGGAGGTTTTAATTTATGGGTGACACTACCTGATTCGATAGATCCCTTTACCTTATTACAAAAAGCAAATGAAGTAGATGTCTCTTTTTTACCAGGAACAGCTTGTCTATTAAATTACGAAACAAATGATAACCAATTAAGAATTAGCTATTCAATGTTAAACGAGAAAGATATGGAAATTGGATTAGAAAAATTACACGATACAATACGAAACAGTATTTGTTAGAAGTAATATCACAATAGCTAACAATAAATAATACTCGAAAATGAAAATGTATAGTATGGGATATTATTTATTGTTGAGCTTTTTCGTTATTCTGAACAACCGGTTTTAAAACTTGTCTTTCTTTTAATTCTTCAACAATACCATATTGATCAATAACAATTGCTTTCATTTCCTCTCCTCCTTGCTGTTTATTTTAATAACATACAATTATTTCTCAAAATTTTTTGCCTTGAATTAACATATAATTATTTTTGGGGGTAATTATGCAAGAAGCATTATAAAGTGAAACTTTAATCAACCCTCGCCAATCGGGCTTTTTCGGGAAGTTGGTCCCCTCCCAACTTCTTTACTTTCCCTGAATTTTAAGGTGGGACTCTTACTGCCCAGCAAATAGCGGGATGAATTCCACCACGAATCTTACACACATCTTAGAATCATCCAAAACTGTTTTATTGATCAAATTCAAAAGAAATGGGGCTAACTATATGAGTGAAAAGATGTTTAAAATAAACGGAATTGATATATGTACAGAAAGCTTTGGAAACCCTAAGAACCCTGCTATTTTATTAATTATGGGTGCTACATGTTCCATGGTTTATTGGGATGAAGAGTTTTGTGAGCTGTTGGCTAGTACGGGGAAGTTTGTTATTCGCTTTGATAACCGTGATGTTGGACGCTCTGTTGCCTATGAACCTAGAACTTCCAATTACACAGTAACAGATATGGCTGAAGATGCAATTGGAGTACTAGATGCTTATCATATTGATAAAGCTCACCTATTTGGCATGTCATTAGGTGGTATGATTGCTCAAATTGCCGCTGTAAAACATCCCGAAAGAATTTTGACGCTAACTTTACTAGCGACTAGTGTAATAGGATCTGATGACAATACTCGCGATTTACCTCCAATGGATGAAAGGATTTTAACACATCATGTAAATGGCACAAGTATAGATTGGGCAAATAAAAATGATGTGGCAGAGTATTTAGTTTCAGGATCTCGTCTATTATGTGGATCAGAACGAATATTTGATGAAAATAGAGTTTATAAACAAGTAAAACAAGAAATAGAACGCGCAAACAATTTATTAAGTATGTTTAATCACGCTTTACTTCAAGGTGATGATGCATATGAAGGTGTACTTCAATCCATACAAGCACCTACATTAGTTATTCACGGAACAGACGATACAGCACTACCATTTGAACATGGCCTCGCACTAATTGATGAAATTCCAAACTCAGTACTATTAACCCTTAAAGGGGCAGGCCATGAAAACCATCCAGATGACTGGGAAAGCATAATTAATGCTGTTTCTAAACATACATCTAAAATTTAGATAAATAACTAATGGAAGGGTCACAAATTGTATTGTGCCCCTTCCATTTACAAACAAAACCCCATCACTGTATTCGTATGTATAGTGATGGGGACTTCTTATATTTTTCTATGTTTAAAAAAATGGACAATCTAATTGATCAACAGATTCCCATAATTTTTTTTTTGCATTTTCAGTGGATGTATTTGTGTCTAGTGTCATGTTTTTAAAAGGGTTTACTTCGACTTTTAATAAGGATGAAGGCTCCACATATAATGAGAAAACATGGCTGCTTGGTAAAGCTTTAGAAACGTCAATATCTCCTACTTGTTTAAATAGTTGCTGCGCAGCAAAGAAGAAGAAATTAGTTGGATTTGATTGTTTATTCAGCCACGCAAGCATTTCAGGTGATACCGATTTATGAATATTGATTTTTACTCGATCACCACGTTTATATCGCCTAGATCGCATACTTCCACCAACTAACTTATCGTTAAGTTTGTAAATCCTAACTCTTTTTGCTTATGCTCTCTATATTTTGGCGAACAAGTATAGACTAATAATCCTCGTGCATTTGTAAATAACGGATTATCTACAAAGATTACATTTTTGAGTCGTCCTTTTTGCTTTAAAATCATTTTTAAACTGTTTTTAATAATTACTGCACCCCCGCCATAAATAAACACGTACGGATCGTCTTTCATATCATCAATTTTATTTATAATATCTGTTGCAACACGCGCTGCTAAACCTAATAGCGCTGGCTGTGATTCCTCAACTAATAATGTATTTCTCGGATGCTTATCATTTAAATAAATTTGATTGAATTCTGTAATGCTATCAATCGTTTTAGTTGGATACTTCCGGTTCCATCTCGTAATGATTTGTAGTAACGTCTCTTTTACACCATAAGATAAACCTTTACTTAGTTGCGGACGGAAATTCACCCCTAATGAAACGACTTCTTCTGTCGTCCCTGCGCCAATATCAAAAGAGAGTAGAGTTTTATCTACAAAATCAATTTCAGAAACTTGATTTTGCTCACATTCTATTTTATGTTTCACAACATTTCCTTCTTCATCGTATACAATGCCCCACGTCCCAGAAGCACCCTCAGGTAGGCATTTACAATACTCAATTGAAACATTAATTGTCACATCGCGTCCGTTCGGATAATGGAAAATAACCTTATGATTTCCCATATAACGTTTTGCATTTTCAGCAGCTATTTCTTGTGTAATAAGCTGCATAGGAAGAGCGACAGATAAATCATAACGAATATTAATATGGCTAGAAGTTGGGCTTTGACGCATAGCGCTTACCGCCAAACCTGATAGTATTGTAATAACCATTAACTCATCCGTTGACTTATTTGATTTCTTCTCTACCTCAGTACCTTTTAATTGATCTTGAATGACTTTTTCTCCAACGATGTATCGTACATTATTTAGCATTAACGATGGCGAACTTATAGTCACATCAATGTGGTTTTCTAATTCAGATAATGAAACATCTACCTCATCTAAGAGTCCTGTAGGCTCACCTATATATAAAGAATAAATACTCGGAATAAAAATAGGGTCTTGCCCTTTCACCATTAACTTCAAACCGTTGTTTCCTGCATCTGCACCAGCTTTTAAAAGTATAGACATAACTACCCCCTAAATTAATCTGACATCCCTTCCAAATATATGCGAGCCCATTCTTTTACATTCAAATGTATTGTAATTTTTTATTTATCATAGAACTAAAATATTACATACTTACATATTT
>NZ_JBEUTW010000213.1:0-3386 GCF_040492675.1 Bacillus sp. AP50 | reverse complement strand
ATGTGTATAAGAGACAGTCTTAATGATGTCAAACAAATAGAGGGATATACAGTCTTTCTATTAAGAAATATGTTAAGAACAAAATTTTACTTCAAATTAATATGAATTTGATATGGTTGAGATATTATGAACGAGAAACAGTAAGAGTTGCAGGAAGGAAATGAATAATGAGACTTAAATTAGTAGGGATTTTCATTTGTGTAATTATGATGTTAGGTATCTTTATAATTTACACCAATCAATCTATTGGTAAAGAATCAGATAAGATGAACTATGAATCTCGTGAAAACTTCATAAATAAAGAGAAAGATAGTAGAGGAAAAAGGCAATCAAAATACAATGAAAGTTCTTTTGCTAGTATACAGGCTGTAGTTAATAAGGAATATGGATTACCCGAAGACTTAGTGGACAGGATTGTTACTGCATTAACAGATAAACCTAATGTGTAAATTATTCAGTGTTTATGAATTCTATTATTACTATTTAAAGCCTAATTTCTCAATGTATTGTAGAGAAATTAGGCTTTTTTTATCAATTCATTAAAGTTTTTATAATTCAAGGACTCAAGTTAATGATTATATTTTCAAGTATTCGTTTTGAGCTACATAGATATAGTTTTCGTTGCAACTGTTTGTTGAAATATTTTATCATGCTCAACAATAACCATTGTGGGATTAAATTGTTGAATAAGTTCTTCAATCTGCATGCGGGAATAGATATCTATAAAATTTAGTGGTTCGTCCCATATATATATATGAGCTTTTTCACATAAACTTTTAGCGATAAGCAGTTTTTTCTTTTGTCCACCAGAATAATGAGATATATCTTTTTCAAATTGAATTCGGTCAAAGTCCATCTTACTTAGGATGGACTTAAATAAGGTTTCATCAATCTTGTGCTCTTCAATAAAGCCTGATAGCGATCCCTTCAAATGAGAAGTATCTTGTTGGACATAGGAAATGATGAGTCCTGTACCTAAAGTAACTAAGCCTGTATGCTGTATCGGATGTCCTAGAATTAGTTTTAGGATACTACTTTTTCCGCTCCCATTCGTTCCATCAAGTACAATTCGGTCACCTTGTTCAACTATGAAGCTAATCGGCTCATTCACAATTTGATCATTGTACTTAACGGACACGTCAACTAAAGTAACCAATTCATTTGATTTAAATTGCAATTGTTCCAATTTTAATGACTCAGTTTTTTCCACATTTTTTAGTAATTTTGATTTTTCCTCAATAGCTTTTTGTTGCCTTGATTCAAGGTTTTTTGCTCTTTTCATCATCTTGGCTGCTTTATGTCCTACAAACCCCTTATCCAACTTAGAGCCTGAATTCCTCGTTCCATTTTTTGAAGCTTCTACGTCATTAGACCAACTTGCTGAACGTTTGGAAGACTGTTTTAATCGCCCTATGTCTTTTTGTAGACGCTCATTTGTAGCCTTCTCGTGTTCTTGCTGTCTATCAAAATTTAACTTCCAAGAAGAATAGTTACCACTTTGAACTTCAATATTTGCTCTATTAATAGATAGGATATGGTCAACGCACCCATCTAAAAAGATTCTGTCATGTGAAATTAAAATAAATCCTTTTTTCTTCCTTAGATAATCGGAGACTATCTTTCGTGCATCTGTATCTAAGTGATTTGTTGGTTCATCAATTAATAGAAATTGACCCGCATTTAAAAACAGTGCAGCAAGCAACACTTTTGTTTGTTCCCCATTTGATAATGTTTTAAATGGTCTGTACATGACCTCAGCATCAACATTTAAATAGGATATCTCACGTAGAAGTTCCCAATCTGCGGCTTGGGGACAAATTTCTTCAAGGATTTCATGAGTGAATTTGTTCTTATCTGAAACAGAGTAGGGGAAGTAATTGAATTCTACTGAAGCAAGGATTTTCCCGCTATACTCATAATTCCCTAACAATAAATTAAAGAATGTCGTTTTACCTCGTCCGTTTCTACCAATAAATCCTAGCTTCCAATCCGTATCTATTTGGAAGTTTACACTTTCAAAAATATTATCAAAGCTACCTGGGTATGAAAAAGTTAAGTCTTGGACCTTTATCATTGACATAATAATTCCTCCTTTATATATCGAAACGTTTCATATAAAGTCGGAACATCCATCCATTTTTTAATTCCTCTATATAAGTTTGATGGATATTAACGACTTATATAGAGCATTACATGTGTAACAATAGTATCTGAAGTACTCATTTTTCTCGCTCCTTTATTTGTGAAGTACATTTAACAATTAGTAAGTTTCAACTAAGACAAACGGGAATAAAAAAATCCCCCAATTTGTAATCGGAAGGATTAGTCTTTCGTCTATACTTAATAAGTACTTATTAATCATTTGAATCATGACAAATAAAGTATGAACTGAATTTTAAAAATGGATAGACTAACCCTATATTTTGTAGTTTGAAGTTATAAAATTCAACTTAAAATATAAATTAGTTAATCATTATTCATCCATCATTCCTTTCATAATTCTATTTTTAAATGTATTTACCGTAATAGGAATTGTTTTTATATCCAATCCCTCAACTTTTAAAAATTCTTCTAATGCATTTACATTTCCAAAATAATGAAAATGTAATTTTGGATTATTTTTACTAGCTAATACTAGACCATGGATAAACTCCACTGGGCTCCTAATCCCTCTATAAAAAGACCCTGCGTACATTATATTAAATTTACTCTTATCTATTTTATAGTTACTTTCACCCTGTTGTTCTTCAAATAATTGAGGGATAACATGAATTTCCGACCTATTTACACCAAGATTAGTGTAGCAATCTATCGCACTTTCTGTTGGTATTACTATAGAATCTACATTATTAAGTACCCTTGATTCTAGAAACTTATCGTATTTCCTTATCTTTCTATCTGGATTAAAAGAAAAAGGATCTCCATAATCTGCTATCCACTTTAAATGCGAAGCTTCTTTTTTTAATAGGTGTCCTGTAATATGAGTAGAAACCGGTAAACCTATAGTCACCATAGCTGCACTGTTACTATGCAATTTGTTTTTTCTAACATAGCGATATGCATTGATGGCCCACTCAATTGTTCGATCTGGCCAAACAAATACATCATATAGTTTTTTCAAACCTTTAATAAGAAAATTGCTACGGGGATTATTTAATATATTTTTATTAACATCCCATCTATTTTTTTCTTTATGGAGTAAAATACCTGGCTTCACTTGATGTACAGTTATATTCTCTGATTCTTTAGTACCCATCCCTTGATACATAGTATTTCTAGGAATTATTAAATCTACATGATATCCCTCTTGTATCAAAGAAGATACAATACCTTTCACATGGAATGCACGGGCTACATTTTCCGGATAATACCAATAACTGATTACC
>NZ_JBEUTW010000212.1:0-12299 GCF_040492675.1 Bacillus sp. AP50 | reverse complement strand
GATATATTTGAAAAATCGTTGGTATATTCTAAGTTACGATTGATATACTCAAAAAATTGTTTCTGTATTAAAAGAAAAAAAGATGTCGCATAGTCAAAAATCCTGACTTATGAGACATCTTCCTTATTTAAATATGCTTATACATGCAACTCTTCCCATTCTGCCATACAAGTTTCAAGTTGTTCTTGTAGCGTTTGCTTTTTAGTTGTAATTTCACTAGCTTTTTCATAATCTGCATATATTTCTGGTAAGCAAAGTTGATCTTCTAACGTAGCAATTTCTTCTTCTAATTCTAATATACTTTGTTCTAGCTCTTCAATTTTTCTAGTGCGTTGACGCTCTAGTTTTTTACGCTCTTTTTCTTCTAAATAATTTAATTTCTCTTGTGCAACCACCTTTTGAACAGGAATGTCACTTTCTTGCTGTTCAAGTTCTGCACGTTCAATCATTTCATTTTTCTTTTCAACGTAGTAATCGTAATCCCCTAAATATTCCTGTGCACCTTCTGTTGATAACTCAACCACAGTCGTTGTTACACGGTTAATAAAGTAGCGGTCATGTGAGACGAATAGAAGAGTCCCTGGATAATCAATTAAAGCATTCTCCAAAATTTCTTTACTGTTTAAATCAAGGTGGTTCGTAGGTTCATCTAGAATTAATAAATTTGATTTTTGCATCATAAGTTTTGCAAGAGCTAATCGAGCTTTTTGTCCACCACTAAGGGAAGATACTGGTTTCAGTACATCATCTCCTGTGAATAAAAAATTCCCGAGTATAGTACGGATTTCTTTTTCAGGTTGCAGTGGATATTCATCCCATAGTTCATTTAAAACCCGTTTAGAAGATGTTAAGTTTGCTTGTTCTTGATCATAATAACCAACAGATACATTTGATCCGAAAGAAACATCACCATTTAATAGTGGTAACTTATTCACAATAGACTTTAACAATGTGGATTTCCCAATTCCGTTTGGACCAACTAAAGCAACACTATCTCCGCGAGTTAAGCGCATAGTTACATGTTCAATTATAGGGTTCTCATCATAGCCGATGGTTGCATCATTTACTTGTAAAACATCATTTCCACTTTGCTTTTCAATATCGAAGTGGAATGATGCTGACTTAGAATCCCCTAATGGTCTCGTTAATAATTCCATTCTGTCTAGTTGTTTACGACGACTTTGAGCACGTTTCGTTGTAGAAGCGCGAGCTATATTCTTTTGAACGAAGTCCTCAAGTTTTGCGATTTCATCTTGTTGTTTTTCGTAACGTTTCATTTCTTGCTCATATAATGCTGATTTTAAGTCTAAATATTTACTGTAGTTACCAACAAATCGTCTGCTTTCTTTATTCGAAATTTCATATACTTGTGTAACGAGTTTGTCTAAGAAATAACGGTCATGTGAAACGATTAATATTGCGCCAGGATAACCTTGTAAATATTGCTCAAGCCACGTTAATGTTTCGATGTCTAAATGGTTTGTAGGCTCATCCAAAATAAGTAAGTCTGGTTTTGTTAATAATAATTTCCCGAGAGCTAATCTTGTTTTTTGCCCGCCGCTTAAAGTAGAGATTGTCGTCTGGTGCGTTTCAACTGGGAAGCCAAGGCCGCTTAAAATGGAGCGAATATCCGCTTCATATTGATATCCACCTTGATCTTTATAATTGAGTTGCAATTGGTCATAATCAGCTAACAATCTTTCATATGTAGCTTCGTTTGAAAAGTTTTCTTCTTTTCCCATTTCTTGCTCAAGCCTTCGAAGTTTTGTCTCCATTTGCTGTAAGTGGGTAAAGACGGTTAGCATTTCATCCCAAATTGTTAAAGACGTTTCTAGTCCAGTATTTTGAGCTAAATATCCGATTGAGACATCTTTCGGTTTTATAATTTCGCCACCATCATGAGATAATTCACCAGCGATAATTTTTAATAATGTAGATTTGCCTGCTCCATTCCTTCCAACTAATGCGATACGATCTTTTGTTTGTACTTCCAATTTTATGTTTGCAAGAATCGTTTCTGCACCGTATAATTTCGAAAGCGCGTTTACTTGTAATAAAATCAATGTTTTCACCTCAAATAATTTCTTAACTTTGCCATGTTTATATTTCTCAATCATACTAAAAATAGTGTATAGTTTAAAATAAAGAGAGAATACTTCTTCTCTTTATTATACAAGGAATTTAATGAGTGCTAAACTTCTGTATTTGATTAAAGTATATGAATAAAGATAGGAAGAGAGGAGAGGTCATATGGATCAGCAAAAGATTCCACAAGCCACTGCTAAAAGATTGCCTCTATACTATCGATTTATCCAAAACTTATCTCTTTCTGGTAAGCAGCGTGTTTCATCGGCCGAATTGAGTGAGGCAGTAAAAGTAGATTCCGCAACAATACGAAGAGATTTTTCGTATTTTGGAGCGTTAGGGAAAAAGGGATATGGATATAACGTAAATTATTTATTATCATTTTTCCGCGAAACACTTGATCAAGATGATATAACACGTGTAGCACTTATTGGAGTAGGTAATTTAGGGACCGCTTTCTTACATTATAATTTCACGAAAAACAATAATACAAAAATTGAAATGGCATTTGATGTTAGTGAAGAGAAAGTTGGAACAGAAATCGGGGGCATTCCTGTATATCATTTAGATGAATTAGAAGAGAGATTATCAAATGATATACAAGTGGCAATATTAACAGTACCGGCTACAGTAGCACAAGCTGTAGCAGATAGATTAGCTGAAACGAGCGTGCATGGTATTTTGAATTTCACACCAGCGCGATTAAACGTATCAGAGAATATTAGAATTCATCATATTGACTTAGCTGTAGAGTTACAAACATTAGTTTACTTTTTGAAAAACTATCCACAATAAAACGCAGAGGAAGCGACCTCTGCGTTTTATTATTGTTTCTTCTTTGTGAATTTAATTAATATAAGGCGAAGTGCCAAATTAAAATCAATTGTTGCCATAACTGCAAATAGTATTGTCCACATATTCCAGATTGTATCTGTCACGTTCGTAATGGCGAAGCGTGTAAAGATACATCCAAGAAGGAAGTATAGTGCAGCCATGAACAATGGTGAGTTTCTCATACAAAAAATCCTCCGATAAAGCCTTGCATTTTTTCAGCTTCTTTAATCATTTCTTGAATTTGTTCATTGCTCATAAAAATTTGCCCAATAGCGACTAATGTATTCATCGCAACATGAGCTGCAATCGGAACGATAATCCGTTTCGTCTTCACATATAAGAAGGCGAATACGAGCCCCATAGCAGTGTATACCAATAAATGAGTAAAATCAAAATGAATTGCTGCGAATACAAGCGAACTAATGATAGCTGCGATAAAGAAGTTAAACTTCTTATAAAGTGCACCAAATAAAATTTTTCTAAATACGATTTCTTCTAAGATAGGTCCAATTATAGATACAACAATAAGGAACCAAGGGGTCGTTCTTGCAATCTCCATCAGTTTCATTGTATTTTCTGAACCTTGTTTAATTCCTAGCAGCTGCATCTCGATCATACCGGCAACTATTTGTGAAAAGAAAGCTAAGAAGAACCCGATGAAAATCCATCCAATAGTAGCTGGAGCAGAAGAGCGCTTTGGATCTAAATGCCTGTCACGAATATCTGTTCTAAGTAACCAAAGTACGATACATAATGCAACAAAGAAGCTAATAATTGCCCAGTGTCCCGTTATGATTTGTCCTTTTTCCTCAATGGTAAATCCTCTATTATCATAGAGTCCTGTTTTTAGGAGAAGTGGCAATCCAACAACGCCAGATAACTGCATTAAAATGTATGTAACGATAATCCACCAGTATTGTTTCTTCAAATGGTTTAACCATCCTTTCTAACTATAGTGTATGAGATAAGTTAGGATAACATGTAAATATGCTACCTACGATATAAACCTCACTTGAATTATGTTTTTTTCGTAAATCCTTATTTGAAATTATAATAGAAGACAGGAGAAAGTTGTGTGTGTAGCGAAAACAACTTAGGGTGTCCTTTCATATTGTAACATACGAGCAGTGGAAACAACGATTCATATAGTAAAGGCAGTATTCTATATAGAAAGTTTATATAGTGATTTGCGAAAAAATTATGATTTTTTTACTTGCAAAAGAAATTGAGATTATTTATTATTATAAGTGTGTTAGCACTCGGATGACTTGAGTGCTAATAAAAGAAATTTACATAACAAAATGAGGAGGTTATTGTTCATGCTAAAGCCATTAGGTGATCGCGTTGTAATTGAGCTTGTTCAAGCAGAAGAAAAAACAGCAAGTGGTATCGTATTACCAGATACTGCAAAAGAAAAACCACAAGAGGGTAAAGTTGTTGCAGTAGGTACTGGTCGAGTGCTTGAGAATGGTGAGCGTGTTGCTTTAGAGGTAGCAGCAGGTGATCTTATCATCTTCTCAAAATATGCAGGTACTGAAGTGAAATATGAAGGTACAGACTACTTGATTTTACGTGAAAGTGACATTTTAGCAGTTATCGGTTAATTATATAAATCTTAAAAAATCCAAGGGGGTCAATTATTATGGCAAAAGATATTAAATTTAGTGAAGAAGCACGTCGTTCGATGCTTCGCGGTGTCGACACTCTTGCAAATGCAGTAAAAGTAACGCTTGGACCAAAAGGTCGTAACGTTGTTCTTGAGAAAAAATTCGGTTCACCACTTATTACAAATGACGGTGTAACAATCGCAAAAGAAATCGAATTAGAAGATGCATTCGAAAACATGGGTGCGAAACTAGTAGCAGAAGTTGCTAGCAAAACAAATGACGTAGCTGGTGACGGAACAACAACTGCAACTGTATTAGCGCAAGCTATGATTCGTGAAGGTCTTAAAAACGTAACAGCTGGTGCGAACCCAATGGGTCTTCGTAAAGGTATCGAAAAAGCTGTTACTGCTGCAATTGAAGAATTAAAAACGATTTCTAAACCAATCGAAGGTAAATCTTCTATCGCACAAGTAGCTGCTATTTCTGCTGCTGACGAAGAAGTAGGTCAATTAATCGCTGAAGCAATGGAGCGCGTTGGTAACGACGGCGTTATTACTTTAGAAGAATCTAAAGGCTTCACAACAGAATTAGACGTAGTAGAAGGTATGCAATTTGATCGTGGATATGCATCTCCTTACATGATTACTGATTCTGACAAAATGGAAGCAGTTCTTGATAACCCATACATCTTAATCACTGACAAAAAGATTTCTAACATTCAAGAAATCTTACCAGTATTAGAGCAAGTGGTACAACAAGGTAAACCACTTCTTATCATTGCTGAAGATGTAGAAGGCGAAGCGTTAGCTACATTAGTAGTGAACAAACTTCGTGGTACATTCAATGTAGTAGCTGTTAAAGCTCCTGGATTTGGTGACCGTCGTAAAGCAATGCTAGAAGATATCGCGATCTTAACAGGTGGCGAAGTAATCACTGAAGAATTAGGTCGTGACTTAAAATCTGCTACAGTTGAATCTTTAGGACGCGCTGGTAAAGTTGTTGTTACAAAAGAAAACACAACTGTAGTTGAAGGTGTAGGAAGCACAGAACAAATCGAAGCTCGCATCGGTCAAATCCGTGCGCAATTAGAAGAAACAACTTCTGAATTCGATCGTGAAAAATTACAAGAGCGTCTTGCAAAACTTGCAGGTGGCGTAGCGGTAATTAAAGTAGGTGCAGCAACTGAAACTGAGTTGAAAGAACGCAAACTTCGTATTGAAGATGCACTTAACTCAACTCGTGCAGCAGTAGAAGAAGGTATCGTTGCAGGTGGTGGTACTTCACTTATGAACGTATACACAAAAGTAGCTTCTATCGTAGCTGAAGGCGACGAAGCAACAGGTATCAACATCGTACTTCGCGCACTAGAAGAGCCAGTTCGTCAAATCGCAATCAACGCTGGTCTAGAAGGATCTGTAGTTGTAGAGCGTCTAAAAGGCGAAAAAGTAGGCGTTGGTTTCAACGCAGCTACTGGCGAATGGGTTAACATGCTTGAGTCTGGTATCGTAGATCCAGCTAAAGTAACTCGTTCTGCACTTCAAAACGCAGCATCTGTTGCAGCTATGTTCTTAACAACTGAAGCTGTAGTTGCTGACAAGCCAGAACCAAATGCACCAGCAATGCCTGACATGGGCGGCATGGGCATGGGCGGTATGGGCGGAATGATGTAATTCCGTTTGCCCTAAAAAACATCCATTTCTATATAGAAATGGATGTTTTTTTATGTTTTTTAGAAAAGGAAATGAATTTCTGTAGAATTTTGTCGCTTTCTCTCTTGACCATATTGATATTTCATTGTTAGAATCTAGGAAGATAATATAAAACGATCCTTCATATATCCTCAATGATATGGTTTGAGAGTCTCTACCGGGTTACCGCAAACAACCTGACTATGAAGGCAGTGTGTCTTATATTTATAAAGAGCGGAGACTATCTTTCTTTATAAAGCCAGACCCCTGCCTTTTCTTTGTTATGAGACTAGAGGCGGAGGACTGGCTTTTTTTATTATATTGGTAATGCTTTTCGCCAAATTGGTGAAAATATTTATATACGAGAACTAACGTTGGGGTGATTATTTTGAAGAAACAACACGATACAATTATCGTTTTAGATTTTGGAAGTCAATACAATCAGTTAATAGCACGTCGAATTCGTGAGTTCGGTGTATACAGTGAACTTCATCCACATACAATTACTGCAGAAGAAATTAAAGCAATGAATCCAAAAGGGATTATTTTCTCTGGTGGACCAAATAGCGTATACGGTGAAGGTGCATTACATTGTGATGAAAAAATCTTTGAACTAGGTTTACCAATCTTCGGTATTTGTTACGGTATGCAGCTTATGACGCAACACTTCGGTGGTAAAGTAGAGCGTGCAAATCACCGTGAGTACGGAAAGGCTGTTCTTAAAGTAGAGAACGAATCAAAATTATATGCGAACATTCCAGAAGAGCAAGTTGTATGGATGAGCCATGGTGACTTAGTAACTGGTTTACCTGAAGGATTCGTAGTAGACGCAACAAGTGAGTCTTGCCCAATTGCTGGTATGAGCAATGAAGCGAAAAACTTATACGGTGTACAATTCCACCCAGAAGTACGTCACTCTGAGCACGGTAACGATTTAATTAAAAACTTCGTATTCGGCGTATGTGGTTGTTCTGAAGGATGGAACATGGAGAACTTTATCGAAGTAGAATTAGAAAAAATTCGTGAAACTGTTGGAGACAAAAAAGTACTATGCGCACTTAGTGGCGGTGTAGACTCTTCTGTTGTAGCAGTATTAATTCATAAAGCAATCGGCGATCAATTAACTTGTATTTTCGTTGACCACGGCTTACTGCGTAAAGGCGAAGCAGAAGGCGTTATGAAAACATTTAGCGAAGGCTTCCACATGAACGTTATTAAAGTGGATGCAAAAGAACGCTTCATGAACAAGTTAAAAGGTGTAGAAGATCCAGAACAAAAACGTAAAATCATCGGTAACGAATTCATTTACGTATTTGATGATGAAGCGTCTAAATTACAAGGTATGGACTTTTTAGCACAAGGTACACTTTACACAGACATCGTTGAAAGTGGTACAGCAACTGCACAAACAATTAAATCTCACCACAACGTTGGTGGACTTCCAGAAGACATGCAGTTCAAATTAATTGAGCCTTTAAACACGTTATTTAAAGACGAAGTACGTGTATTAGGATCTGAACTAGGAATTCCTGATGAAATCGTATGGCGTCAACCATTCCCAGGACCGGGTCTTGGTATTCGTGTATTAGGTGAAATTACAGAAGAGAAATTAGAAATCGTTCGTGAATCTGATGCGATTTTACGTGAAGAAATTATTAAAGCGGGCTTAGACCGTGAAATCTGGCAATACTTCACTGCACTTCCTGGTATGCGTAGCGTAGGTGTTATGGGTGACGAGCGTACTTACGATTACACAGTAGGTATCCGTGCAGTAACATCTATCGACGGTATGACAGCTGACTGGGCACGTATCCCTTGGGACGTATTAGAGAAAATCTCTGTACGTATCGTAAACGAAGTAAAACACGTTAACCGTATCGTGTATGATGTAACGAGTAAGCCACCAGCAACTATTGAGTGGGAATAGTATTTATAAAAAGGTCCATCTATTGCTTATGCATAGATGGATCTTTTTTATTTTGGCATTAATACGAACGAAACTATAAAAGTTTATGGAAATGTTCGTTTTTAAATTGACAAAACTACTTCGTCGAGTTAATATGATTATGTAATTCAAACGAAAAGTGAATATTATAGCCGTCGTATAATATCGGGGATATGGCCCGAAAGTTTCTACCTAGCTACCGTAAATGGCTTGACTACGAGGCGTTTGTATAAAGATGAGGGGAAACTTGTCTTTGTTTATAGAACGCTTCCATGTATATATGCAATGGGAGCCTTTTTTATTTCTCGGGATAAAAGAGGGCTAGGGTGAAATACGGCGAGTAATCATATAACGGGGGAAACATAGGATGAAACGCTATTTTCAGTTTGATGAGCTCGGTACGAATTATAAGACTGAGTTCATAGCAGGGTTAACGACATTTCTATCTATGGCTTACGTACTATTTGTCAATCCTGCTACGCTGTCGCTTGGAAATGTTAAAGGGTTACCAGCAGGTACAGGGATGGATCCAGGTGCAGTATTCGTTGCTACGGCATTAGCGGCAGCGATCGGTTCGTTAATTATGGGTATTTTCGCGAAGTATCCAATTGCTTTAGCGCCAGGTATGGGAATTAACGCGTTCTTTGCTTATACAGCAGTGTTAACGATGGGTATTCCGTGGCAAACGGCCATTGCCGGAACATTAATGTCAGGTATTATCTTTATTATTCTTACTGCTTCAGGTATTCGTGAAAAAATCATTAATGCAATTCCATCGGAGTTAAAGTTTGCAGTAGCAGCAGGTATTGGATTATTCATTGCTTTCCTTGGATTCCAAAATGCCGGAATTATCGTGAAAAACGATGCGGTTCTTGTTGGGTTGGGGGACTTAACAAAGGGCACAACGTTACTAGCAATCTTCGGGGTTGTTACTACGATCATCTTCATGATTAAGAAAGTTAATGGTGCAGTATTCTACGGTATGATTCTTACAGCGATCTTAGGAGTTGCAACAGGATTAATTGATACTCCGAAAGCTGTGGTGGGAGCAATACCGAGTCTAGAACCAACGTTCGGCGTGGCGTTAACGCACTTCGGAGATATTTTCACAGTTCAAATGGGGATTGTTATTATAACGTTCTTCTTTATCGATTTCTTTGATACAGCAGGTACGCTTGTAGCGGTTGCAAATCAAGCAGGATTAATGAAGAACAATAAATTACCACGTGCAGGAAAAGCGTTATTTGCAGATGCGATTGCAACTGTAATTGGTGCGATCTTGGGTACATCAACAACAACGTCTTACATTGAATCGTCTGCAGGGGTAGCAGCGGGAGGACGTTCTGGATTTACAGCAGTTGTAACAGCAGGATTCTTCTTACTGGCACTATTCTTCTCGCCATTATTAAGTGTTGTAACGCCAGCTGTAACGGCACCGGCTTTAATTATTGTAGGAATCTTGATGGTTTCTTCCTTAGGGGAAATTGATTGGAAGAAATTCGAGATTGCAGTACCAGCATTCTTTACAATTATCTCTATGCCACTTACGTATAGTATCGCAACTGGGATTGCCATTGGATTTATCTTCTATCCAATTACAATGGTTATGAGTGGTCGTCGTAAAGAGGTTCATCCGATTATGTATGTTATGGGAGTTTTATTCGTACTATATTTCATCTACGTTCGTAAATAAAAGGGGTTTTTTAAAGGTCTAGACTTAAGGGGAGTCTAGACCTTTTTGCGTCTTCAGAAAATCTTAAGGATTTCCGAGCGTTTTTCTTCAGAAGTTTTCCTATAATAGAAGTTAGGGATTAAAAAAGTGATGGGGGAGATATTGTGGCACACGAAACAATACTTGTCGTAGATGATGAAAAAGAAATTCGGAATTTAATTACAATCTATTTAAAGAATGAAGGATATAAAGTATTACAAGCAGGAGACGGAGAAGAAGGATTACGTCTATTGGAAGAAAATGAAGTACATCTAGTCGTATTAGATATTATGATGCCGAAAGTGGATGGTATTCATATGTGTATGAAGGTAAGGGAAGCGAAAGAAATGCCTATTATTATGCTTTCTGCCAAAACGCAAGATATGGATAAGATTTTAGGATTAACAACAGGGGCAGATGATTACGTAACGAAGCCCTTTAATCCATTAGAGTTAATTGCACGAATTAAATCTCAGTTACGCCGTTATATGAAAATGAATGGTTTCGCTGTCCAAAATGAGGACGAGTTAGAAATTGGGGAGATGAAAATCAACATCTCGACCCATAAAGTTGTTGTAGAGGGAGAAGAAGTGAAACTAACTCCGAGGGAATTTTCAATTTTAGAATTGCTAGCTAGAAATCCAGGTATGGTGTTTAGTGCGGAGCAAATTTATGAAAAGGTGTGGAACGAACGATCTTTCCAGTCTGATAATACTGTAATGGTGCACATTCGGAAAGTGCGTGAAAAGATTGAGGAGAATCCAAGGAAACCTAGATATATAAAAACAGTATGGGGAGTGGGGTATAAGATTGAAAAAGATATTTAATCCGTTTACTTATGTTAGGAAATTTCGCGAATTAATTGGAAAGATAATAAAGAGTGTGAAACGGAGTATACGGATTCAACTTATTACGGCGTTTACTGCTTGTGCGTTATTAGGTCTCTTTGTATCAACGAAGATAGTAGCACCTATTTTTGAAGATGCTAGCCAGCATGCTGAGATTAATTATAGAGATGGTATGGAGCAAATTAATCGTAAAGCTCAAAGCACAGCGGAAATGATGGTTGCTGAAAATAAATTAGATGCTGTACAAAACATGATAGAGCTAGAAAATGAAAATTTAGAGCAAGGGCATGATGCCTTTAAAATATTAGTTACGGATGAAAATGGTAAAGTTTTGTATAAAACGAAGCAAGCGCAAGAAGAACAAATTAATTTGCATAACACAATTCGTAATGCGACTTCATTTGCTATCAATTATTCAAATAATAATGATATTGAAAGATCAAGAAAAGAGTTTATTACATTCTCGCCTATTACAATTGAAGGTAAGAACTTATATATGTTTGTAAGCGGGATTCCTCAAGGGGAGGTAGTGTATTATAAAGTAGAAGGACCATTCCCGTTTTTAATTGGTGTTCTTGTATTCATTTTCTCTTTCTTCTATATAACAAAGAGAAAGATGAAGCAGATTGAAGCAATGGCACAAGGTGTAAAGGAAATAGAAAGAGGCAACTTAGCGTACCGCATTGAGAAAAAAGGTGAAGATGAGATTGCAGCTTTAACTGAGAATATTAATAATATGGCAGAAGAGCTTATGAATAATATAGAAAAGGAACGTAAATTAGAGAAGCAAAAGAATGAGCTTATTACGAATGTATCTCACGATTTACGCACACCGCTGACTTCTATTATGGGCTACTTACGATTACTTCGAGATTCTAAATATGAAAATAAAGAACAACACGATGAGTATACGAGAATTGCTTTTGCAAAGTCGGAGCAGTTAAAAAATTTAATAGAAGATTTATTTGAGTATACGAAGTTAACAAATGAACAAGTTGTATTAGAAAAACAGGAAGTTTGTATGAATGAGCTACTCGAGCAATTAATAGAAGAGTTAGTACCGCAGGCGGAAGAACATGGACTTACGTTTGTTAAGAAGTTTCCTGAGGAACGTGCTTATGCATCGATTGATTCGGAAAAGATGGTTCGTGTATTTGATAATTTACTAATGAATGCGATTAAGTATAGTAAAGATGATGGGGATATAAAAGTTTCTCTTCAAAGGCAGCGTAGGGATATACAAATTGTAATTGCGAATCATAGTGAAGAGTTTACGAGAGAAGAGTTAGCGAATTTGTTTGAACGTTTCTATAAGAAGGATCAATCTCGAAGTAGAGTAACGGAAGGGTCGGGACTCGGTTTAGCGATTGCGAAAAGTATTGTTGAGTTACAAGGTGGTAGTATTCGAGCGGAATATAGGGATGGTATTATTCAATTTATCGTTTCGTTACCAATTATAGAAAAATAATAAATGAATAGAATGATATGTGATAAAAAGGCTTATTTTAAAAGAAATAAGCCTTTTTATATTTTTTATAAAAACATATTGACGATTAGAGCTTAGAGGTGTAATATAGAACA
>NZ_JBEUTW010000211.1:0-6244 GCF_040492675.1 Bacillus sp. AP50 | reverse complement strand
CTTTATTTCTTACTATTGTTACGACAAATATTATTCTCTATTTCTTCTTACCATTAAGTATTGTTACGAAATGGGACTTTAATGGAACGCCTACATTAACAATGGATAAAAGCACTTTTGTAATCGTAAATATAATTATATGTTCCTTCTTATTCTTTGTATTTTTAGCTTTATCTAAAGCAGCGAGTAACCAGAAATTTCTCCATTGGATCGGCAACACAATGTTACTATTCTTATTTTTTGTCGATATTGTCATCGCCCTCATCGCTCTTGGCTTTTCACTTCCTCTTGATCATTTCATATTTTTAGCATTAGGGCTTTTATTTATATTAATAGGTTATTTCAGTTCCAAAATTGATACGACTAAATCAACCGTTTCATTAGAATGGAATGATAAGCACCTTGAAAAAAGAGCTTCAAATATTAGTAGTATTTCAATGATGATAGCAGGTATTTTTTTAGCGATACTTCCTTTTATCGTTTCTGCTCCCTATAGAGGTTATGCTATACTAGCAATTCTTTTAGGAATGACGCTTATCATTCTGCCAAGTACGATTTATTTACTTATTAAAGACAGCAAGCAATCTACTCCTTTAAAAAAATAGGAGGTTATATCCCTCCTATTTCAGCTTAATGTTTTATTTTTCACTTTTTCTATCTCAACTAAAATCCCTTTCTCTATCCAACCCTCTACGCCATCTTTTTTAATTAAATCATATCCTGAACAGCTATCATCAATGAGAGAAACGATATCTCCCTTCCTAACGCTTATTTGCGCACAAGAAATATCGGTTTTCACTGTATATTCACCTGACTTAAGTTGTTTCATATATTCATTTTTTACAGTGAGCACATTATTCGTTTCCTTTTGTTTACATACGGTGTAATCTTGCATCTTCTCGATAGGCTCTATGTAATAATACGGATATGTCACTCCGCCCTGCATTTCTGAATTCGCATTAAAATCCGCTATTACTTCGTACTCTGGAAAATAGTCTACATATGTATAAGAAAACGTATCGCCCGTTTGTTTCCTCTGAATAATAAATACGTTTAATTGCCCTGCTTCTTTAATTGCATTTCCTCCATCAATTGCAATAATTTTTTTCTCCTTATCAATAACTGGATTATTAGACGGTGCTTCTTCAGAATAGTTCACGACAGGCCAATGACCGACTATTACATACTTATTTGCTTTATGTGATTGATTGAAAAACTCCGGCATTGCTATCGCATTTTTGCGCTCAGTTTCTTTCCAATCTACTCTATCTTCTAGACCGGCATGCACAAAAATATAATCTTCTGTTTCAATCGCTGTTGGCAACTCTGTTAGCCAATATAGTTCTTGTGAAAATTCACTTAACAATGCTTCTTTCACTTCACGAATTGAAGTGCCCTCATGAACTGAAAAACCCAATTGCTCTAGCCATTCATTAAAAATTGAATGCTTCCTCGTACATAAATAATTAATAAGACCAGGATTTTCATTTAGAAGAGCATCAACTAAAACTTCACAATTCCCTTCAACAACGTGAACCTTTGAATTGTTCTTTACAAGATTCATAACGTAGTTTACTACGCCTACGCTATCTCGTCCTTTCTCGCAAAGATCTCCATTAATAATTAAATAATCTTCATCTTTAAAGTTAACTTTATGTAGTGCTTCTTTTAAAAGATTTAATTCTCCATGAATATCAGATATGACAATAACTCTAGCATCATTAGGGATTGATAGTTTCTTTATTTTTTTCAAGTATAAGCGCTCCAATCATCCTCTTTATTAAATTAAAACAATTCGACAAAATACACTATATAACCTTTTCAAATACATATACCATAACTTACAACCTATTTACGGTTCAATAATAACTTAAAAAATAAGAAGAAGCTGTTCCCAACTTTTGCAGGACAGCTTCTTCTTATTTTTTATAATTCTTTATAAAAAGAATAACTCACCTTATCATACCCTTCTCTTTCATAAAAACGATGAGCATCAATTCTTGAAAATGCTGACGTGAGGACGATAGACTCACATCCGTTTTCCTTTCCCCAGTTCTCTATATACGAGAGTAATACTTTCCCATGTCCTTTTGAACGATGTGCTTCTGCTGTTACAAGGTCATATACGAAAACGTGTTTCTTATTATAAAAGTTCGTACAAATCGCTACACCTGCAAGGCTAACAACTTCATCATTCTCATTACGCAGCGAAAATAGTTTATAATTTTCTTCTTTCATATTTCGAAATAAAGAGCTTGTTTCCTCTTTTGAAAGTTTCATTCGTAATTGCTGTAAAACAGGTAATACTTCATGTAATTGCTCTTCTGTTACTACTTCTTTAACATTCATTTTTAACTCTCCTCTAACTATTTATTTAATTTTCTAAATGTTATATCATTATTATAGAAAGTAACTGCCCTTCACTTAAGTGACAGTTTAAGTGTTTTTTATAAGGCCAGTTTTAAAGGAGAGTTTTATATGGATTTTACTATCCCATTGCAATTACAAAGTAACACACCTATTTACTTGCAAATTTACGAATATATAAAAGCTGAAATTATACAAGGGACTATTTCTGTCGGCACACGTCTACCCTCACACAGAAATTTAGCATCACAACTTAATATTAGCCGCATTACTGTTGAATCAGCTTATCAACAATTATTAGCTGAAGGTTATGTAGAAAGTAAACCGAAACGTGGTATTTTTGTAGCAAATTTCGATATTGACGTTATCCCAAATAAAAAGCGAAATGCAGCAAAGAAGACGAGCAATTTGATAGACGAAAAATTTGAATATGATTGTAGCCAAGGACTTATTGATCAAAATGCATTTCCGATTACAAATTGGAAACGAGCATTACAAGAATCCATACTTACATACGAAAATGCACTATTTGCCAAAGAAGACCCTCAAGGTGAATTCGCTCTTCGAGAGCATATATCAACATATTTATATCATTCTCGCGGTGTCCATTCTTCACCTGATCAAATTGTGATTGGCGCCGGAACGCAGCCACTTCTCTGGCTACTACTTCAACTGCTTGGCCCTACAAAAGAATACGGCATTGAAAACCCTGGATTTCACCGTATACACGCAATCATTAAAAGCTGTGATAGACAAATTCATCCCATACCATTGGATGAAAAAGGTATTGATATTTCTAGTTTATACAATACAAATTCCAATGTCGCATACGTTACACCATCACACCAATTTCCACTCGGGATTATTATGCCTTTATCTAGAAGATTAGAATTGTTAAAGTGGGCTAATGATTGCAGCGGATACATTATTGAAGATGACTATGACGGAGAGTTTCGCTACGCTGGTAAGCCGATTCCTTCTTTACAAAGTCTTGATTCAAATGAACGCGTTATTTATATGGGGACTTTCTCAAAATCTTTTTTACCTTCTTTACGAATGGGATATGTTGTTTTACCACCACACCTTTTAAAAACATATCAAGAACTGCATGGAATTTTCAAACAAACAGTCGCTACAATACAACAACTTGCTTTTGCTAACTTTATACAAAGCGGGAATTGGGAACGTCACCTTAATCGGAGTCGTACACTATATAAAAGAAAACATCATGCGTTAGTAAAATCCATTATGAAAGAAATGGGGGCTAATGTTCAAATTCTTGGCGAACAGTCCGGACTTCATATTGTTTTATGTGTCCATAACAGTATGAATGAAAATGAACTGATTGAATCCGCTAAAAAACAAAGCGTTAAATTATACCCACTTTCTCCATATGATTTCGTGAATGATTTACGTAAGGAATCATACGTATTACTCGGCTTTGGTAGTATTCCAGAAAATAAAATTGAAACGTTGGCTAGATTATTAAAAGACGCTTGGTTTCCTAGTTGCAAGGAAACTTTTTAACAGTGGATTTAACTTGTAACATGTTAACAATTCAACAAAATAAAAAAGAAGGCTGTTCCAAAATAACTTTTTGGACAGCCTTCTTCTAGTTATTCACCTGACCTAGCTTTCCTTCCCGGACGTTTCACACCAGTCGTTTCTGTTGAATAGGAAGCTTCGATTATAGCGGCTGGATCTACAGAGAGAACGAGATCTTTCATTTTCGGATAAATGAATCGGTTTGTAATGCAATAAATGATTCTCTTATGCTCCCCTAAAAAACCACCTTCTCCATGTAGATACGTAACAGATAGTTGCAATTCTTTCATAAGTAAATCGCCTATTTCTTTATTCTTACCAGAAATAATCATAACGCTCTTACCTTGATTAATACCATCTAATGTAAAATCAATCATCTTCGTAACAATATAGAAAATTGCTAATGAGAACATCGCTTGTTCGATTGAAAATAAAATGGCAACAAAGATGAAAATAACTGCATTTACTGCAAGTAAAAATGTACTAATCGGTACATTAAAGTGTTTATTCATCCAAACTGCTAACATTTCCGAACCGTCAATTGCTCCACCCATTTTAACAACAATCCCAACACCAATTCCAAACAGTACTCCACCATAAAGTACAATTAATAACTCAGAAGTCGTAATTGCTGGAAATGGTTTTAAATAAATTAATCCGAGTGTTGTAACTACATTCGCATAAGATGTACGGATAAAAAATTTCTTTCCCATTATTTTTGCAGTAAATAATAAAATTGGGATATTAATTCCTAAGAACACACCATAAAGCGGCAATCCTGCGACTTTATTTGCCATAATAGCAATAGCCGTTACCCCGCCATCTACTAATCCATTAGGTGCTAAAATAAGCTCTAATGAACCTGCTACTATAATTGAGCCAATTGTTAATAATACGTATTCAAATACTTTCTTCATTCATTACCCCCAAAACTTATATATTTTCTTAGTATTATTTTAACGTAATTTTACTACTAATTCAAAGGTATCGATTTATATACACAAAAGTTTCTCCTTTATCGCTATTTTTATGTAACACATGTAACGCGTAATACTAAAAACACACTTACAAATTAAAAGTAAGTGTGTTTTTAACATCTATTTAATCTTTACGTACGGCTTCATTTTTAATTTGAATATTTCCTCAACTGCCCTTTGATATCCACCGGCATTTCTAAGCGACTCTCCCACTTTACGACTATTCTCCTTAAACGTCACATCATCCATTACTTTCTTTACAGTCTCACGTAACAATTCAGAAGTTAACTCGTTGCGATTAAGTCTTATTCCTGCCCCTACTTCAGTCAATCGTTTTGCAACGAATGGCTGATCTCCTGTTACCGGAATTACAACTAATGGAACACCGTAATATAACGCTTCACTCGAACTATTCATACCACCATGTGTCACGAATACATCAGCATGCTGTAAAACTTCTAATTGCGGGACATAATTATACAACTTAAAGTTTTTCGGGATATTTTCAAATTGACTTATATTTATCTTCTTACCAACGACTAATACGACTGTCGCATCAACATCTTTAAAAGCTTCAAAACATTTTTCATACAAAGCAGGTTGTTCATTAAAAACTGTTCCCATAGAAATGAAAATCACTTTTTCATTTTTTAAATCTTCGGTAGGAAAACTCCCCACTTCTTTTCGAGTAGCAATTGATGGACCTACAAATTTATACGATTCATCAAATACCTCTGAACGTGGCTGATATTCTTTTGAAGTATATACAATCGTAATATCACCAGGATGGTTCATAATATCATACATACTATTACATTTCATTCCATACTGCTTATTCCATCTTTCCATTCCCGCTAAACAAGATTGATATAATGGATCCATTTCATCTACTTGTCTCGATTCTTGCTCATCATGAAAATTAATGTACTGATTAACAGCAAACGTTGTACAGGATGAAACACTTGGTAATTGTAAAATATTCGCTATAATACGTCCTACTGGAAAATGATTATCATATATTAAATAATCGTATTTTTCCTCTTTTGTTTCTTCTACAATTTGAGTAACAATACGCTCTGATGCTTCAATCATATGAGATAGCATCGTCAAAGGGCTCCCACCTTCATTTACTCGTTCCATAATATTAATTTGAGAGAGAAAATTCTCAAACACTCGGAATTCCGCACCTGTTGCTTCAACCTTCTTTCTATAATCTTCAATACAATAAGAAACAACTGTTTCCCCTCGCTGAATTAACTCACTTACAATAGCTAAAGTCGGATTAATATGACCTTCCCCAGGAAAATTTATTACGAGTACATTTGCCATAACATTCTCTCCTATCCAATTAATAT
>NZ_JBEUTW010000210.1:0-5227 GCF_040492675.1 Bacillus sp. AP50 | reverse complement strand
TTGCAGTTTGGCTTATTATATCGCTCTTTGTATGTTTAATCGTATATAAAAAGAAACAATTAGATTAAAAACTGAGTCAAAAGTGCTCAGTTTTTTTCTTTTTTCTATCATTTCCTCGGAAATTTTGCAATTCTCATACATATTTTTACAGATTTTGTCGAAAAGTAATTAGTTATACGTTGTATAGGATACGTGAATATTGTTCAAAATGATTGCTGAGGTGATGATGGAATGCGAGGAAGAAATAATAAAAAGTCGCAAAAGGTAGTACATTTATTTCAAAAAAGATGGGTGTTTCCGGCACTATACATTGCTTGTGCAGCGGTAATCTTAATGGTTGCGCTATGGTTCCAAGGAGCTAATCCGAAGAAGACTCCAAACCACGATCAAGCAACACCGTATACACAATCGGAAGATCCAGCAGTACCAGTAACAAAATCTTCAGAAGTAGTGAAAATGCCAGCTGCCGCGAATGCGGAAGTAGTCGTACAGAAGAAATTCTATGAAGATGCAGCAACTGAGGCGGAACAAGAAAAAGCACTTGTCTTTTATAACAACACATATTCCCCGAATAAAGGAATTGACATTGCTGCGAAGAATGGAAAAGAATTCAATGTTGCTGCTGCTTTAAGTGGTACAGTAACGAAAGCTGAAAAAGATTCACTTCTTGGTTATGTTGTAACAGTTGATAGTGGAAATGGTGTAGCGGTATCTTATCAAAGCTTAGGCAGTGTGAAAGTAGAAAAAGGTGCAAGAGTTGCACAAGGTGAAGTATTAGGAACATCCGGTCTAAGTGCAATGAATAAAGAGGCAGGTTCTCACGTTCACTTTGAAGTACGTAAAGACAATGTGGCTGTGAACCCTGAACGTTACTTAAATAAATCAGTAACAGAAATTAAAGCTGATGCAGGTGCTGCAAAGGCTACGAATGCTTCTGGTAAAAAAGCTGATGACAAATCTCAAAAAGAAGAGAAGTCAACGAGCACGAAACCTGAAAGTAAAACAGAAGACAAGTCTCAAAAAGAAGAGAAATCAACAAGCGGTTCAACTAGTGACAAAAAAGAAGAACCGAAGAAAGAAGAAAAATCAACAAATGGTTCTACAGAATCATCTAACGATTCTTCTTCACAAGAATAAGAAAGTGAAAAAATCAGTTCCCACTAGGGGAGCTGATTTTTTTATTTTTATATAAAAATACTCAATTTCGAGAAAAAAGTTGCAATAACAAGGAAAAATGACGAGATTCTCGAATATATATTACAAAAGGGAGGGGATACTGTGTCATTTTTGTTTGTTCTGTCGACTGCTATTATTTTATTGTTTGTTTTATTCACTTTATATTATTACATTGCCGGTAAGAAAGAGGTTCCCCACCATCAATTGTTAGAAGAAGAATTGGAACGAGAAGAATGACACCTTATATATAAGGTGTCATTTTTTTTCGCTATAATAGTCAGTTTTAACGTATTTCTCACAAAAAACGTAATTTTTCTTAACTTAGTCCGCAAAAATAGTGAACATGTAGCATATATCAGTAGTGCGGGCAATACAATGGTATAAACCAAAGCAAAGAGAGTGTTTGAGGTGAGAAATCGTGAATCATTTCATTATAAATCCAAGAATGTTTAACGCTTACAAACAGCACTCACACTTACTTCTTAGTCGTATGCAGCGAGGCTCATTTCACCCTTCTCACATCCAAATTAGGGAGGCGAGTGGTGTGCACGATTACATCAAAGAGAGAACTATCAAGATTGGTAAGTATATCGTGGAGACAAGAAAGACAGTGCGTGTCATTGCAAAGGAATTTGGGGTATCAAAGAGTACAGTCCATAAAGATTTAACAGAACGTCTACCAGAAATTAATCCAGAGCTCGCAAATGAAGTGAAAGAAATTCTTGATTATCATAAGTCTATTCGTCATTTAAGAGGGGGAGAAGCAACAAAACAAAAGTATAGAAAAGAAGATGTAGAGAAGCCTGTACGTCAATAATGTTACGGTAGCAAACATTCCGTTCACATTCGGTAATATTTTTCAGAAGAATTCTTTTTGCGAATATTACGTTTCTGTTAAATTTATGATAAAATCAGAAATTAGGTGAAAAGAATTCGGGTGTAACCTGATTTTGAATATCGAGGAGGAAAAAACGGGAATGTTTGCGCGAGATATCGGAATTGACCTAGGTACGGCTAACGTATTAATTCATGTTAAAGGTAAGGGTATTGTATTAAATGAGCCATCTGTTGTGGCGATTGATCGTAATAGTGGTAAAGTATTAGCAGTAGGTGAAGAAGCGAGAAGCATGGTGGGACGTACGCCTGGTAATATTGTAGCAATTCGTCCACTTAAAGATGGTGTAATCGCAGACTTCGAAATTACAGAAGCAATGTTAAAGTATTTCATTAACAAATTGGACGTAAAGAGCTTCTTTTCAAAACCTCGTATTTTAATTTGTTGTCCAACAAATATTACATCAGTAGAACAAAAAGCAATTCGTGAAGCTGCTGAACGTTCAGGTGGTAAAACAGTATTTTTAGAAGAAGAACCAAAAGTAGCCGCAGTTGGTGCTGGTATGGAAATCTTCCAACCAAGCGGTAACATGGTTGTTGATATTGGTGGAGGTACAACAGATATCGCTGTACTATCTATGGGTGATATTGTTACCTCTTCCTCTATCAAAATGGCTGGCGATAAGTTTGATATGGAGATCTTAAACTATATTAAACGTAAGTATAAGCTATTAATTGGAGAACGTACTTCAGAAGATATTAAAATTAAAGTTGGTACAGTATTCCCAGGTGCACGTAGCGAAGAACTTGAAATTCGCGGACGTGACATGGTAACAGGCTTACCACGTACAATTACAGTATGCTCTGAAGAAATTACAGAAGCATTAAAAGAAAATGCAGCTGTTATTGTACAAGCTGCAAAAGGTGTATTAGAGCGCACACCACCAGAATTATCTGCAGATATCATCGACCGCGGTGTTATTCTAACAGGCGGTGGAGCTTTACTACACGGTATCGACATGCTTCTAGCAGAAGAACTAAAAGTACCAGTATTAATTGCTGAAAACCCAATGCACTGCGTTGCGGTTGGTACAGGTATTATGTTAGAGAATATCGACAGATTACCAAAGCGTGCTTTGAGATAATTTGAAAGAACTAAGGCTAATGCCTTAGTTCTTTTTTTGTTTTTTTTATTTTTTTATTTTGTTTTTTTGCGAAAATGGAAGGAAAATAGAGAAATATGAAGGAAACAGGTAAAATATTCATATATATGGTTAAATTTAATATTTCCTTAATTGAAAACGTTTATAATATAATGAGTCGAATACGACATTAAGGCAAATAATGTTTCAATACATATTGCCTTTCCCTAATTTGGGCATACACTCTTTTCCACCTCCGTGTCAGTTGCAAAAATGTGCAACTATTTTAATGGAATAGAGTGTGTGCATTTTTTTTAGGAAGTTGTGCTAAATATAAAATGTTACTTTGTAATGACAAACAATAAACAAAATGGGATAATAGCAATATGTCCAAGTGGTAAGACCAATATTACAAAAGGGGCGATTGTTACATGCTAAATATAGAACAAATTAAAGAAATCATTCCTCACCGCTATCCATTTTTACTCGTTGATAAAATATTAGAAGTAGATGAAGGCAAAAGAGCGGTTGGGATTAAAAATGTATCCGCAAATGAAGAATTCTTTAACGGACACTTCCCTGACTATGCAGTTATGCCTGGTGTACTTATTGTAGAAGCATTAGCACAAGTCGGAGCAGTTGCAGTATTAAAGAAAGAAGAAAACCGCGGAAGACTTGCTTTCTTTGCAGGTATCGACAATTGCCGTTTCAAAAAACAAGTACGCCCAGGTGATCAACTTCGTCTAGAAGTAGAAATGACACGCGTACGCGGCCCAATTGGAAAAGGAAAAGCAATCGCAACAGTAGATGGTGAAGTTGCATGTGAGGCAGAAATTACATTTGCAATTGGTGATAAAAAAGAATAGATAGTACTAAAAAATCTCCTTGTGAAAAGACAAGGGGATTTTTTAGTTTCTGCTATATAACGATGAAACAATAATATACAAACTAATCAGAAAATTACTTGTAAATAGATGGTAATTACCATATACTTACTTTATTGTTTATCTAGAAAACAGGATAAGTGATAAAGGCAATAAAGAAATAAGGGCATTGTCATATTGTTAAGGTACTTAAATAAGACAAAGTAGAATGTTATTGATTATGATGAAATGTGGGGAACTCAGCAAGAATATTAATTAGACGTATGAAATCGAGCATAAGAGAGAGAAAAGGGAAATGTCGCATTTCACAAAAGGAGATTATGAATATGTTCGGGAGAAAGAAAAGAAAACCATTACGACAATTAATTACACATAAAGAGCCTAAATCGCGTATTACAGAACAATACCGTAACATTCGTACAAACATTGAGTTTACATCTGTAGATAATCATGTTCGTTCTATTATTGTTACTTCAGCCGACCCAGGTGATGGGAAAACAACAACAATCGCAAACTTAGCAGTTGTTTTCGGACAACAAGGAAAGAAAGTTTTATTAATTGGAGCTGACTTGCGTAAGCCGACGATACAAAACTTATTTGCTATTCATAGTTCAAATGGGTTAACGAACCTATTATCAGGACAAGCGAAACTCGTGCAATGCATTCAAAAAACAGATATAGAGAACGTATACTTAATGGCAGCAGGTCCAATCCCGCCAAACCCAGCAGAACTATTAGGGAGCCGGGCAATGGACGAGGCGTTGCTAGAAGCATATAACATGTTTGATATTATATTAATCGACACACCACCTGTCCTTGCGGTTACAGATGCACAAATACTTGCGAATAAATGTGATGGAATCGTACTCGTTGTACGAAGTGAAAAGACAGAAAAAGATAAAATCGTAAAAGCGAAACAAATATTAGATAAAGCATCAGGAAAACTACTAGGTGTTATTTTGAACGATAAAAGAGAAGAAAAAGAGCAGTATGGTTATTACTAAAATATGAAAAAGCCAACAAGGAAGTACTTGTTGGCTTTTTTTTCATTTTGAAATTTATTTCTCAAGTTACATAGCATAAAAAACATGATATGATAAATAATTTGGAAAATCATTGGAATGTGTTGTCATATTTAAGATTATTTTGTAAGATTATACTTGTTTCTTGTGAACAAATATAGAACTGAAT
>NZ_JBEUTW010000209.1:0-6296 GCF_040492675.1 Bacillus sp. AP50 | reverse complement strand
TTTTATTATGTATATTATACACAATAAAACAAGACTTTAAGTTTGGAATATAAAGTCTTGTTTTAACGTAATAATATAGAATAATTGTACTTTCATTTCCAAGGAAATTTTTATAGAATATTCTGAAATTAATAATCTGATATTTTTATAAATTCTTTATACTTATAATTAAAACACTCTCGATACAACTCTTTGATTTCATCATATGATGGAACACGTGGGTTATTAGCTGGGCTACCACTTTCAATTGCATCTGATGCCATTTTAGAGATAGCATTTTCAAATTCAATTTCATCGATACCGTATTCTTTTAAATTTGGAATACGAAGATCATAGCAAAGCTTTTTTATTTCCCCAATCGTGTAGTCTGCTACTTCCTCATCAGAATTCGAATACAAATCCTTATTTAAGTTACGTCCAATTTTTGCTAACCTTTTCACTGCACTTGTTTTTGTAAACTCTAACACTGTAGGTAATAGTATGGCATTTGATATTCCATGCGGTACATGAAATAATGCTCCCACTGGCCTTGACATTCCATGAACTAATGTAACTGATGCATTCGAAAATGCAATTCCAGCTTGTAAGGAAGCAATCATCATCGCTTCTCTTGCCTCCATATTATGTCCATCTTCATATGCTATACGTAAATATTTCATAATACTTTCAATAGCTGAAAGAGCAAGTACATCTGTAAGTGGTTGTGAAAATTTAGAAATATAAGCTTCAATCGCATGACATAACGCATCTATTCCTGTTGCTGCCGTAATTTGTGGTGGTAACGAACTTGTCAAAACTGGATCTATAATTGCTACTTTCGGTATAAAACTAGGATGCTTCATCATCATTTTTACATCTGTTTTTTTATTCGTAATTACTGCTACACTTGTAACTTCCGAACCAGTACCAGAAGTTGTTGGAATTGCAATAAGTGGTAGTGGATTGTTTTCTATTTCAATATCCTTTTGGACATAATCCTCAACTTCTCCACCATTTGTATATAAAACCGCTACCGCTTTCGCAGCATCAATACAACTTCCACCACCAATACCGATAATAAAATCGCACTTTTCCTCTTTAGAAAGAGATAACGCTTCTAATACGTGTATATTTGTAGGCTCAGCATCCACTTTATTATATGTGCTAACAATAATACCTTTCTTATTTAGTTGTTGCATACACTTTTCAACATATCCTAATTTCTCCATAATTGTATCAGTAACTATAAAAGCTCTTTTCCCTAACTTTTTTGATTGTTCTCCCAGTTTTTCAAGCGAATTCCTTCCATATAATACCGACTTTGGCATACGAAACTCAGAAACCTCTTGCAAGTCCCCCACCCCTTCTTATCCTAATTAATATTTTATAATATAAATTATCGATTTGATGAATCTTTACGATTCAAATTTTTTAATAGAGTCCTGTTAAAGTATAGAATGCGATAACTAAAAATACAGCAACCGTTTTCAAAATAGTAATAGCAAATATATCTTTATATGACTGTTTATGTGTTAATCCCGTTACTGTAAGAATAGTAATAATAGCCCCGTTATGTGGTAGTGTATCCATTCCTCCTGATGCCATTGATACGATACGGTGCATAACTTCTAATGGAATATCAAATTGATTGGCCGCTGCAATAAATTTATCTCCCATTGCGCTTAATACTATTCCCATTCCTCCTGATGCCGAGCCTGTAATTCCAGCTAAAATATTCGTCGTTACTGCACCATTCACTAACGGATTTGTGAAAGTAGCAGAGATGCCATCTCTCATAATTGCGAAGCCTGGAAGTGCTGCAATGACACCACCGAATCCAAACTCAGCTCCTGTATTCATCGTTGCAAGTAGCGCTCCACCAATACTTGTATTCAATCCAGCTTGGAAACCTGTTACTACTCGCTTCCAATATAATAATAACGTTGTTAAGATCCCTATAATAAGTGCCAATTCTACAGACCAAATTCCTACTACTGCACTTAATTCTACTTTTCCAAATGCTTTCATACCAATTGCAGAAAAATCAAAACCGCTTGGATACCACTTCGGTATCATAATAGTAAACACTTTATTCATTACACCTACTAAAATAAGTGGTATAAATGCAATAAGTTGTTGTGCTCTTGTAATTTCAATGTTATTAATTAATGGCATATTTTTTTGTTCTAATTGCACAGATGCTGCCATTTCAGTATTTCCATCATTAAAACCAAAGTATCCTTCACCTGCTGCTTTTGCCTTCTTACGTCTACTCTCTAAATATAGTAAACCTAATGTAAGAACAAAAATTGCTCCTACAATCCCAAGTATCGGTGCAGCATAAATATCCGTTTTAAAAAATGTTGTAGGTATTACATTTTGAATTTGTGGTGATCCAGGTAGCGCATCCATTGTAAACGTTACTGCTCCAAGAACAATCGTTCCAGGGATTAAACGCTTTGGAATATTAGCTTGTCGAAACAACTTAGCTGCGAACGGATAAACAGCAAACACTACTACATACACACTAACACCACTATACGTTAAAATAGCCCCCATTAATACAATCGCTAATATAGTACGTTTTTCACCAACTAACTCAATAATTGTTTTTGCGATAGAATCTGCAATTCCTGACATTTCCACTACTTTTCCAAATATTGCTCCTAATAAAAACACAGGAAAATATAATTTTATAAATCCAACCATTTTCTCCATAAAGATATTAGAAAAGAAAGGTAATACATAACTAGGTTCTGTCAAAAATACTGCAAATAATGCAAATATCGGCGCGAATAAAATAACAGAAAAACCTCTGTATGCTACGAACATAAGTAAACTTAGTGCTAATAATATAATAACTAACTCCAATTTTA
The DNA here is from genome assembly GCF_040492675.1 of Bacillus sp. AP50. Lineage (NCBI taxonomy): Bacteria > Bacillati > Bacillota > Bacilli > Caryophanales > Bacillaceae > Bacillus > Bacillus sp. AP50. The sequence continues at coordinate 3,441 of NZ_JBEUTW010000209.1, read as the reverse complement.
CCCCTCCATTAAACAGAATATTCTAAATTTTATTGATAAATTTCTACTAACCTTTTAATTCTGACATCCCTCCTCTTATTCATACAAATTTTTATGCTAAAAATGTCTAATTATAATTATTCGATTACATATGAAAAATCCCTTTAAACAGAAACGAATTCATCGTCATACGTTATAAAGGGATTGCTAGAATCTATATTTACTGCTGTATTAAATTTTTCTCTACACAAAAATGATACAGTTCTTCAACATCTTTCACTATGTAGGTCGCACTAACTTCAGTCAGTTCTTTTTCACAGCCATAGCCATATAAAACACCAATTGAAGCAATTCCATTCTGATTTGCACCTATTATATCGTGCTTTCTATCACCAATCATTATCATTTCTTCTTTATTTAGTTCTTCATGTGTTTGTAAAATATGAGCAATTATTTCTTCTTTTTTTATTCTCGTACCATCTAAATTACTTCCAATGATGTCTTCGAAATAATTCGTTAATTGAAAATGCTCTATAACTTGTTTCGCAAATACAGTGGGCTTTGAAGTTGCTACGAATATGCGATTCCCTGAACTTTTTAATTGTTGCAAGAGCTTCAGAATCCCCTCGTATACATTATTTTCAAACAATCCACGCTGCTTTAAATACTCACGGAAGTAAAAAACAGCACGTTCAACCTCTCCTTCACTCATATTATATCTCTCTATGAATGATTGCTGAATAGGAGGACCTATAAATGAATCTAACTCACTTATATGTACTTCTTCAATTCCTACTTTTTTTAATGCATATAAAACCGAGTTTACAATCCCTTCTTTCGGATCCGTTAAAGTTCCATCTAAATCAAATAGAAATGTTTTATACATGCTTCATTCCTCCACTTAATTTGCTGTATAAATAAGTGCTAACATCTCTTCCACTTCTCCCTATTATACTATTATTATCTATTTTTTCGAAAAATCAATTTCCATATGTCACATACTTTCAGTTACAAAATACGATAGATATGATACAGTAAAAAAGTTGCAATTATTTTAATAGAAACTGGTGAAACAAATGTCAATTACGTTAATTTTTATAATGGCTTTCACAATTGTGATCCACGCAGTTGAAACAAGCTCTTATAGTATTCGATTAGCTGGAGTACGTTTAAAGAAGATTGCGGTTGCCTTGTCTGTTGTAGGAATGGTGTTACTTATTTCAAGAACATCAAACTTACTACAAGCCTTTTTAATCGGTGGTATTGTCGATGAAGCAAAACTAGATTCTTCTATTAATTTAGAGCATATTATACGACTCGTACTATTATCGGCTTCTATCGGTACATTAATCGCGATCATTCTTTATCCAACTTTGACAAAATTATTTGGATATGTCATTCAAAACTTTGAAACAGACGGTTCTTTCATTCGAATGATGAAAACGAATAACATTCAAAAATTAAAGTACACAAAAAAATATGTCCGTTTTCCAAAGTTAGAAATGATTCATAGACTGCGTATCGGTGGTATTCCAAAGCGTATTATGCTTATTAACATGTTTGCTACTGCTATTTATACAGCAGGGGTACTTTCAGCCCTTTACGCTTCTTTTTTAAATCCAGATTATGCAACAAATGCAAGTACAGCTTCTGGCCTTGTAAATGGTTTCGCCACTATTTTATTAACTGTATTACTCGATCCACGCATTGCTCTTTTAACAGAACGTGCTCTACAATCAGAAAGCGGTGCTGAATCTATGAGTAAAATGTATGGTTGGCTAATGATTTCTAGACTTCTCGGCACATTATTAGCACAACTGCTATTTGTACCAGGTGCTTACTGGATTTTATGGATTATTGAACTGATGCATTAATTTACTAGAAAGGTGAATTTATCAATGAAGATCAAAACAGAGAAAGATATAATTCGCTTAATAGAAAACGACGAATGGATGATGAATGTATTACAAATGGCAAAATCACTAGAGCTACCTGATTGGTGGATTTGTGCCGGATTTGTTCGTTCTAAAATTTGGGATACTTTACATGACTATGAAGCTAAAACGGCTATGCCTGATGTTGATGTGATTTATTATGATAGTCTACATCAAGATGAGATATACGAACAATCATTAGAAACGAAATTAATGAATATTGATGCTACTATCCCTTGGTCTGTAAAAAATCAAGCTCGTATGCATGTAGTGAATAATATGCCACCATATTCTTCTTCTGTTAATGCTATTTCTAAATTCCCTGAAACAGCAACGGCTTTAGGAGTTACACTTGATGAACTAAACAACGTTATCTTAACAGCACCATGTGGTATTGAAGATGTCCTTTCCTTACAAGTGAAACCAACAGCTCATTTTCTTGAATCGAAAGAACGATTACATATGTACAAAAACAGAGTTATAAAAAAGAATTGGCAAAGTAAGTGGCCTAACATCACAATCACATATCCAGAAATTTAGAAAGGGTGCCTCTCATTTATAGAAGCACCCTTTTCTTCATTTCAAAAAATGTATGACTGTTTCTGCAAATCTATCTGCTTCCTCATAATGAGGTGAATGACCGCTCTCTTCAAATACGATATACTTGCCGTTTCGGGCATCTTTATTAAATGTTTTAATTTGTTCTTCACACGTTACTACATCATGTTTTCCTACTATTAATAACATTAGATTTTGTACATCTTTTATTTTTAATAATAATGATGTATGACATGCTCCCTCTAATTTTAATCTATCAAAGTGAATTTTGGAGCGATTTGAAAATATTTCCCACTCTTCATCACTGTATAAACTCTCATCTGTCCTATCTTCCTTATTATTGTAAATCTCCATTCTTTTTTCTTCTAATTCAGCGCTTAGTCTTATATAAGCTTCTAACAACTCTTCTGAACTAGCCTCGCTAGATGAATAAGCAAAGCACTCTTCTGCTACTTCTTCTTTTCCATACTTTTTTAATAAATGCCCTGTCTTTTGTAACAAAGCCCTACTTGTTAATGCAAAATCAAAAGTTGGTCCTTCAAATATTATTTTCTCTATTGAACTTGGATATATCGACGCATAAAGCAATGCTACATATCCACCGAAAGAGTGTCCAATTATAGACCACTTCTCAATTTGTAATACTTTTTTTAATTCCTCACAGTCTTCAATCAAATCATTTAATCCAAAAGCTTCGTCTTCAGTAATTTCTTCTGAGCGACAAACACCTCTTTGATCTATCATAATTACATATAGAGAATCTTTTAAACGTTCCGATTGATGAAATGAAAAATCATAACAACTTTCTCCTGGTCCACCATGCAAGTATAAGACTGGCTTATTTTTAGGATTTCCATGTGTTTCAACGTATAGCTTTTTCCCTCTAATATTCATATATTTCCCTGCTTCTATCAAATTTTTCTTTATGATCATCACCCCTTTTTTTACTGAATATTATAACATTTAATAT
>NZ_JBEUTW010000208.1:0-2318 GCF_040492675.1 Bacillus sp. AP50 | reverse complement strand
ATTTTTACCTTAAATTAAATTTAATCCCAAAAACAAAAAAAAAAAAAACTAGTTCTAAAATGAAGAACTAGCTTTTTGTACATTTACTTTCAATTTAAATCATCTAATTTACTTTTCTATAGTCCATCTTTAAGTTAGCGTTTCCTGATAATTCTAGGTATTCTACTGTAATTTTGTGTACACCAGCAGTCATCGGTATTTTTACTTTACGGATATCTCCTCCATTCGCAATCCAAGAATCAATTACCCGCTTATCGTCAACATATATTCTTACTCCATCATCTGCCTTAGCTTCAAATTCATAATTTCCATTCTCAAATAAACCTAATTTTGTAAATCTAGCAGAGAAATTATCATTAGGGATACTTGGATACGGAGAAGTGCTTCCCCAGTTAAAATCAATATTAATAAATCTATCTATTGACCATTTCCCCCCTTTTACAATTGCATCACCCTTTAAATCTTTATTGGCATAATACTCAGCTGTCCAATGTGGAAATGGCACTGCAGTAGCATATGGCTCGATACCAAATTCCACCTTACTTCCGCCACTTTCTTCTAAGTATTGTACTTCAATAAGGTGAACATCTTTTTCTGTAGACTTGCCAAGAATTGTTGCGCCTGTGTTGTCGTCAATAACTATCTTTCGAGCATCTTCTACAAATCCACCACTTCCATGCCAACGATCTATAACAAGTTTGCCATCAATATAAACTCGTAAGCCATCATCAGCTTTTCCACGAATAATATATTCACCTTTAGGTAAACGTTTTACGGTGGTATAGCGCGCAGAAAAATTATCCTTTGGTACCTTCAAAGTTGGAGCGCCTTCGCCATTATCTTCTGCAAGTTTTTGCTGTTGACCAAATGGCTTAATTACTCTTGCATCTACAGGAAGTCCTTGTAAATTCTTATTTGGATAATAATACGCCAACCAATGATCAAATGGAACTACATCAGAGAAGATACCCGCATTCCCTGTCAATTCATGAAAATCTGTATCTATTTTATGCTCTCCCGCTGTTAACTTTGGTAGTAGTGCACGTTTAATTTGTCCAATTGAATCATTATTCCATCCATCAATAATATTCTTACCGTCAAAATTTACTTTAACATAATCATCGGCAAGAGTTTGCATAAAATAATCCCCTGCTTCTAAATGTTGCGATTGATCAAATTTAGCCGAAAACTCATCATTTTTTTGTCCTTCTGGTGCACCTAATCCCCAATTATAATGAACTTGGCTTGTTTTTTCTTTGTAAACATTATTACTAGATGAAATATCAGCACCTGGAATAACAGCATAAAAATTATCAATATCCGGAGTCCAAACAAGATAATGATCTTGAGGAGTAGACATCCATTCATCATGTACAATTGCTGAACGGTGCCAAACTCTTTCAGCAGGATCAAAGATTTCCTCATATCCTACACCTGTCACAGCATGATTTTTATAAATTGGATGTGTTTGAGTTGTGATAATAGCCGGTCTATTTTTATCTATTTCTTTCTTATATTCCTCAAAAACAGCAGGGTTCACAGGCTTGTTCTTATATTCTTTAATAGTCACAGAATATTTCCCTGTTTTTTCCCAATACTCTTTCGTGCCTGCAATACCATCATTACCAAATGTATTACCTTGGGCATCTGTTTTCATTAATTTCGGTAGCGTATCAATAATATAAGTTTCATAATCTGCCTGATTATTTTTTAGACGTGGGAATCCATTATTTGCCCAATATACAGAAACATTTGCATATGCTGTAGGTAAACACCCATGAGTCCAGTCGTAGTCTGGCACATTCGGTATAAACTTATGATTATAATATGGAGCATTCGCTGAGCGAGTTAACCCATTAATTTTTTTTATATTTTCTATATTTGAGGTAGTGTTCTGTGCATTCGTAAATATATTTATTTCTTCTAATTTTTCCTTAGATACTGATTTTTTAGTGTTCAAATCAATGAAGGAACCTTCTATATCTGATTTTTGCAAATATGAAATAGGTGACACATAAATGCTATTCTCTTTATTAATTGTTTTGAATGGATTAGCACCTTTCCTTGTAGATTCTATTACACCCGGAATCTTTTCGTTACCGCTCACAATAATAAATCCATTTTCCTGGTCTGCTTTTTGTACAACAAAAAGATATGCAGTTATTTTTTTATTTTCGTCATATAATTTTCTATCAAATGCCAGCTTACTGTCTTTCCAATCAGTATTAGAATTATTCTGAATAATATTAAAATAATTCATTGCTTGTTGTGTCGCTTTCTCAATAGGGACAATCCTTAAATCCTGTCTCTTATACACA
>NZ_JBEUTW010000207.1:0-14388 GCF_040492675.1 Bacillus sp. AP50 | reverse complement strand
GTGTATAAGAGACAGTCATAGCTGTTACTTATTTTGTAATTGTCGTTAACTATATCAAAAATAATAAGAAAAATTTTTTTAATTAAACTTTAAAATTAAAGCCGACAGCCAGTCAGAGTATGAATATTATCCAATTGCTGTCGGCTTTAGTTAATTCAGATTTAATTTAAATTTTGAATACTCGAATTGTTGAAGTAATGGTAGTATCTCCATGCCTATCAAGTTAAAATCTTATACCAACCCCAGAACGGAATTTTTGTACAATTTTTTTGTTGTTTAGCAATCAGTCCAGATTGTTGAATAAAATGTGTTGAAATCAAATAAATAAGCCATTTAGGAGGTGGAATTGCTAATGAAACAACAAGAACAAGTTATCTTTCGTGAGGTTCAGCGGCCACAACAAATTTGGATATGGATACTCATATTAGGGATCGCCATACTGATGTGGTATGGATTTATTCAACAAATTATCTTTGATATTCCGTTTGGAGATAAACCAGCTTCTAATGGTGCATTAATTGTCTTGTGGTTAGTTTTTGGGATTGCTTCTCCTATATTAATGCTTGGGGTATTGAAGCTAATCATTGAGGTTCGTGGAAAAGGTCTTTATGTTCGTTTTGTACCTTTTCATTTTCAATATAGGGAGTATCTCCTCAAAGATATACGTCACTATGAAAGTATTACTTACAGTCCGTTAAAAAGATTTGGAGGATGGGGAATTCGTTTTAATTTTAAGGGTGAAAAAGTCTATAACATGAATGGAAAGAAAGGCATAGAGTTAAAGTTGATATATAATTCAGTTGTAATAGGTACTCAAAAACCGGACGAACTAAAAAAAGCATTGGACTCGGCAAAACAGCATAATGAAAATTAAACTGTAGCAAATGAGCGCTTTAATGGACGAGAGGTCACAAAAATAATCAAACTCTTTTATGATGGAAACATTCATTACGTGATTAGTAAATTCAAACACAATAGCCAATGTGTTACTAACGATTATTTGGATTTTATTGACACTCTTCGTAACTTTTTATTGGATTGTTAATAAAAAGTTTAATTATGAATAACTATGATGAGGATAGTAGATTTACGAATGCTTTTAAACCTGGAATAATATAATGGATTCAAATAAAACACCGAAATAAGAAAAAGCTTCCACTACTGTGGAAGCTTTTCTAAATGATGTGCAATATCAACATACATATTTGAGTAAACCGAATGTATTTCATTACTTGGCGTTGCGTTAGAAGAGAAGTGGGCGATTACCATATTTGCTTTCGGATCGATGTAAAGTGTTTGTCCGTAACTACCTAACACTTCGAAAGCACCTTGTTCATTGTGGGGAATCCACCATTGATTATGATAAGAAATAGAAGCGCCACTACTAATTTCAAGTTCACCTTCTTGTACATTTTTTACACTTTCTGTAATAGAAGAAGGGAGAATTTGTTTTCCGTTATATTCCCCGTTGTTTAATAGTAATTGCCCGAATCTCGCCATATCTCTAGCAGTTGCATTTAATCCAGCACTAGCTTGTTCTACTTTTGTTTCATCTGTAACGTAATACGCGTTTTCTTCCATACCAATTTGAGACCAAATTCGTTCGCTTACATTTTCAGCTAGTGATTTACCAGTAATAGTTCTAATAATCCAAGCGAGCGTTTCTGTTGATCCGTTATTGTAAGAAAAGGAAGAACCAGGCGGTGCAGTTTCTTCGGCTTCTCGTAACATATCATAAATTTTCATCGGACCGTCGTAGTTTTTGCCGCGGGGTAAAATATTGCTAGCTAAATATAATTGTGCATCTTGATTTTCTAGCCCAGGCTGCTCATATCCGTGGGTCGGGTATTCTGCTGACACTTGCATGTCCATTAATTGCTGAAGTGTGGCATTACCGAACGGTGTGTTTTTTAATTCTTTTATGTAAGTGTCAGCTGTTTTTTCTAAGTCAATACGTTTTTCTTCAGCGAGAGATTGTATAATTGCCCCGGTAAAGACTTTTGCTAATGATGCCATACCATGAGGTTCATTCTGTTTATACCCATTGAAATATCGTTCGTAAACAAGTTGTCCATTATGTACAACGACAAAAGCATCTGTTTTGTTATCGTCTAAAAGTTTTTTTAGAGGAGTTGTATTTCCGAATCTACGCTCCACAGCAAAATCGTCTAAGTTTTGCAATGCGGAAGGGAAGTGAGCAATTTGGTCAGGATTGTTTTTTACGTTATTAACTAAAGTGAATTCTTTCATATGGGTATATGACCAACGTAAGTAAGGGTCATTTAACCAGTTTTCTTTTGTCACATTATGTTTTGATGGGGTCGTTTTATTTTGTTTGAAGTAAGTAAACCCAAGCCCTGTAATTACAAATATGAATGTTAGTATAAGTAAGAGTAGGGGAGATTTTTTTAGTTTCATATATGGCCCTCCTTTTTATTTCTACTATAAGTATACGCTCGTCTTGAAAGAAATACAAAATAAGGAAAGTAAACGGGGAAGTTTACTTTCCTTATTAACGTTAAGCGGAAATTTTTCCGTCTGTAGGTTGTTTCTTGAATTTTTGTTTTCGTCCGTGTAATCCATAATATAAAAGTAAAGTGAACGCAACGATAATAGCTGCGATAAAATACATATTATGATAACTGGATTTCGCTGCGACAATACCTAAAATGAAAGAACCAAAGCCAATACCACTATCAAAGAATGAGAAATACGTAGCTGTCGCAGAACCACGTCTATGGTTTGGAGCGGCAGAAATCGCAATCGTTTGGAAACTCGGAATTAATGTTCCGTAACCTAAACCGATTAGCATACCTGCGCCAAGGAACCAAAATGAAGTTTGTGCTTGGCTTAATATGAACATTCCGATTGTGAAAATAATGATAGCAGGGTAAACGAGTACATTTTCACCGAAGCGATCAAAAATCTTTCCTGTAAATGGACGAGAAATGACAACAACAAGTGCGTATAAAATAAAGAAGTAACTTGCAATTTCACTTAAACCGAGTTCTTTCGCATAAATAGGAATAAAGGATAAAATACCACTATAAGAAAAGGCTAAAACAAATCCTGTAAGTGCAATTGGAATAGAAGATGGTTCGATTAAGTCTTTCCATTTCATTTTTTCACGTTTTTGTTTGCTAACAGGTGCTTCGTGTGGAATATCTACAAGTAGTCCTAATAAAAATGCAAGTAATGAAAATACGGAACAAACGATAAATAACACAGTAAACGAAAAATGAGAAATAATTGTTAAACCTAAAAAAGGACCAATTACCATCGGCAGACTCATAAATACGCCGAAATATGCAAGTGCTTCGCCTCGTCGATGAGCTGGCGCAACATCAGTTACGATCGTACCAGTAGCTGTCGTTGCCATCCCGAACCCAATACCGTGTAAGAAGCGAAGGGCAAGTAATAAGAATAAACTTTGCGCACCGAAATACATAACAGTAGCGGCTAAAAATAATGAAAGTGAAATAAATAATATTTTCTTTCTTCCTAAATCATCGAGCCATTTTCCTGTGAATGGTCTACATAAAACAGAAGAAATAAGAAACACAGTTGCAACTAAACCAATTTCCTCAGGTTTTCCTTTTAGGCCGTCTATTACATAGACAGGTAGAGTAGTCATAAGCATGTAAAATGTTAAGAAGAGAAATAGACTACTAAAACAAGTTCCGAGGAAATCCTTCGTCCAAAGTTTCTCACTTTGCATCGTCATCCCTCCAATTTAATCTAAATTTTTAATAATTTGTTGTAACACTTGAAATGCTTGATGTAAATCATCTTCGTTAATACCTTCTAGCGTTTTTTCTTCGAAAGTATCAACTTCTTCTTGCCATATTGGAATCATCTTTATCGCTGTTTCGGATAAAGAAATGAGCTTCTCACGGCGATCTTTACCTTCTGTACGAATAATCCATCCCATCGTTTCCATACGTGTTAACGTACGAGTCATCGTTGGTGATTCAACATTTAAATACTGGCACAATTCTGTTTGCGTACAAGAACCAGTTTGATTAATGCGGAAAATAACAGCCCATTGCGCACTAAATAACCCTGTTGGAGATACACGTTCATTAAATTTCTTCGTAAACTTTCGAGAAGTCTGGCTGACGATGTGAAAAAAATGTTGTTTTTCGTCCATGTATTTTGATCCTTTCAAATTAGTTACCTAGCTAACTATATACTTTTTTATAATAATTGTCTAGTAATAGACATGTTGATTTATGTAAAAAATTCTTATAGGTTTTATGTTGCGAACGTACATTCTACGTGCTATTCTTTAATTAAGTAAAGAATTTTCTTTCTATTAAATAGAATGGGGGAACTTGTGATGATTAAGCCTGCAACAATGGAGTTTGTTTCACTATCGAACGGAGAAACGATTGCATATCAGGAAGTTGGAAGGCGAAATACAGATATTCTTGTACTCATTCACGGGAACATGACATCGTCACAACATTGGGATTTAGTCATTGAAAAGTTGCAAAATCAATACCATATTTACGCTCTTGATTTAAGAGGGTTTGGACAATCAACGTATAATCAGTCGATAGATTCATTACAAGACTTTGCAGACGATGTAAAATTATTTATCGACGAGTTAAAGCTAGAGAAATTCTCCTTAATGGGCTGGTCAATGGGCGGTGGCGTTGCGATGCAATTTACAGCGAATCACCCAAATTTTGTAGAAAAGTTAATTTTAGTAGAATCAGTAGGAATGAAAGGTTACCCAATCTTTAAAAAAGATACGAATGGGCAGCCAATTGTATCAAGTTTAGTAAAGACGAAAGAAGAAATTGCGCAAGATCCAGTACAAATTGCTCCAGTATTAGACGCGATAAAAAATATGAACAAACTATATTACCGTACAGTATGGAATCTATTAATATATACACATAATCAACCTGAACCGGACCGTTATGAAAAGTATTTAGATGATATGTTAACGCAACGTAATTTCGTAGATGTGAATTATGCGCTCATTACATTTAATATTTCAGATGAACATAATGGGGTTGTAGAGGGAAGTAAACAAATTCATCGTATTAAAGCGCCAACACTCGTCATACAAGGCGATAGAGATTATGTCGTTCCGCAAGTAGTCGGTGAGGAATTAGCGAAACATTTGCCAAATGCAGAGTTGAAGGTATTAGAAGATTGCGGACACTCGCCGTTTATTGATTGTTTAGATGTATTTATAAAACATGTAGAGAATTGGTTAGAACAGAAATAATCCCCGAAATGAACAGTATTGCATATACTATAACATTTGTATGTTAAAGGGGAGATTATCAATGCATCAACCATTTTTCATCGCTTATTCGCCATATAATCATTACGCATATACAAAAATGATGATAAAACCGCTGTATATGCAAGTTTCGCCAGCTGTAGTTCCTTTACAAATGCAATATCCGCAGCCACCAATCGCTAACGCACAGCAATACTTATATGAAACTGCTTTTTATAAACATCCATACTTTAAGCAATTTCATAACAATGTGAAAGCACAAGTTTGGGAAGGATAAGGTAACAAGCTAAAAGATTCATTCTTTTAGCTTGTTTTTTATTGCGAATATTCGTACACGCATTTGCAGAAACAGTTTATAATGAAAAGTGGAAGCGTGAGAAGGAGAGGGAAAGGGATGTCAATGCGTTTTACTTTTTGGATTATGGTTGGGATTGTAGCAATCTCGGGTTTATCACAAGGAATGCTCTTACCTGCCATTGCAATGATTTTTGAACAAGAAGGGGTTAGTTCAAGTATTAATGGTATTCATGCGACGGCATTGTACATTGGGATATTAGTCATTTCGCCGTTTCTTGAAAAACCGATGCAAAGGTTTGGAATGAAGCCGATTATTGTTATAGGTGGGTTTCTCGTTATTATTTCATTATTCTTTTTTACACAAACATTTTCGTTTTGGGTATGGTTTATCCTTAGATTTCTAGTTGGAGTCGGAGATCATATGCTTCATGTCGGAACACAAACGTGGATCACGACAACATCAGACCCAAGTAAAATAGGGAGACAAGTATCGATATACGGTGTATTCTTTGGAATTGGTTTTGCCGTTGGCCCGTATTTAGCAAGCACTGTGCAGTACGGTCTTGCAACGCCATTTATTATATCTACTATACTTTGTTTAATAGGTTGGCTTTTACTACTTCCAACAAAAAATGCATTCCCAGCGCAAGATGAAAGAGAAGCGAAGAGTGAATCATCATTTTCTCGTTATAAACAAGTTGTTGGATTAGGATGGATTGCACTGCTAGGACCACTTGCATATGGCGTACTTGAAGCAATGCTAAACAGTAACTTACCAGTATACGCACTTCGTAAAGGGTGGTCTGTTTCAGATGTATCCTTCTTATTACCAGCATTTGCAGTTGGGGGTATTATTACACAAATTCCGCTCGGTATATTGAGTGATAAATACGGAAGGGACCGTATATTAACGTGGACGTTTAGCATAAGTACGGGCATTTTTCTACTTGCCGCCGTATTTGATCAATATTACTGGATCGTCTTTGCCTGCATGCTTTTAGCGGGTATGGTTATTGGATCGTGCTTCTCTTTAGGGCTTGGATTTATGACTGATTTATTACCGAGACATTTACTACCGGCAGGTAATATATTATCCGGAATCGCTTTTAGTTTAGGAAGTATTATGGGACCTGTATTAGGCGGCGTATTTATAGAAAAAATACAGTATACAAGCTTTTTTATTGCGGTTATGATTATAATGGGAATTCTCGCAATGTTATATATGGTCTACATGAAAAATCAATTTGCATCAAGAAAAATAGAAAGTAGGTTAGGGCATGACAAAACAACCTAATAAAAAGAAATTTGAAGTACTTGAAAATGAAACAATTACAGACTGCTTAGCACGTATGGAACAAGAAGGCTACGCTCCGTCTCGTCGTATGGAAGAGCCAATCTTTCATGAAGTAAAGAAAGACGGCCAAACAGTAGTTGAGCCGTGCGGTAGGAAGATTGTTTTTGAAGGGAAATTGAAGTAATCCAATAACAAATTCTCTTTATAGTATAGAGCCATCCAATAGTTGGGTGGCTTGTTTTTTTATTAATCAATGCAGGAATTGAATAGAATGAATCTCTCGTTCATTTCTCCTAATGGGCTTCTTTATATGGGACAAAAGATTGCTACTTTTTTCGTATATTGGTAAAATAAGTTCTTGGGTCTTACTTATTGTTATCGGTATAATGTTTGTCGCTTGAATGAAAGAAATTAGTTACAAAAATTTCGCACTATGTAAAGGGGTACAGCAACGATCCCTTTTTTGGAGGCACCTTAAACATAAAGCGAGAGAAGAGGCTATATGAACGATTCTCCTATCTTGTTTAAATATTAAACGAGTTATTGCAATTGGAATAGGTATATCAAACTAGTCGACATCCTGATGGATCATCTTTTTCTAGTAACCTATCACTTCTGATGGAATCGATAGATTGCTAGAAAGCGGAAAACAATTATTAGTATATTCCGAAGCAGGTGTAACAGAGTGTCCTTCCATAATTAAGGGTAAAACCAAAATACGTTGTTTTAAAGAATGATTTGTTAGAACTGGTTATAAGGAATAAAACAGAAAAGAGGATCACATGTTAGATACTTTACAGAGAAGTAAAAAGTTTTTTTTAGTATGTCTTATTTTTTTAGTGCTTTTAACCGCTTGTGGTAATACAGATGTTAAGACGTCTAAAGCTTCATTACCACCGGCTGAATCCAATATAGATACATCGTTAAAAGCACCGAATTGGGTAGATAAAAGTCCTATCCAACAGTCTCCTAATTTTACGGAAGACAAAAAAGTACAATCGGTTGTGAATTTAATAGCTACGGGTGATAATTTATATCATGACGCAGTAATTAAAGATGGCAAACAAAAAGACGGTTCATATGATTATAATTATATTTATGAAAATATCAAAAAAGCTGTTAAATCAAGTGATCTTGCTATAGTGAACCAGGAGACTCCGATTGCCGGAAATAATTTAAAAGTACAGGGATATCCGACTTTCAATACACCTGAAGAAGTAGGCCAATCTTTAGTGGACACTGGATTCAATATAGTGACGCAAGCGACAAATCACGCTATGGATATGGGTATTAAAGGTGTTGCGAATACAAGAGAATACTGGAAGAAATATCCGGATGTTATCCCGGTAGGTATTAATGAGAGTAAAAACGAGCGTAATGAAATAAAAACGATTACAAAAAATGGTATTCGTTTTGCGTTACTAAATTATACATATGGTACGAATGGAATTAAAATTCCAGCTGATAAGTCTTGGGCTTTAAATTTAATTGATAAAAAAGCGATACAAAATGATGTGGAAAAGGCAAAGAGTAGCTCTGATATGGTGATTGTTATGGTGCATTGGGGAGTAGAATATACCTCAACACCTTCAAAGCAACAAAAAGAAGTTGCTCAATATTTAACAGATTTAGGTGTAGATGTAGTAATTGGAAATCATCCACATGTAATTCAACCAATTGAGTGGAAACAAAATAAAGATGGACATGAAACGCTAATCTATTATTCTCTTGGAAATCTTATTTCTGCGCAAGAAAAATTAGAAACATTAGTTGGAGGATTATCTTATGTACAATTTGTTAAGTATGAAGATAAAACTTTTGGTATACGACAAGCGGCAATCGTACCGACAGTAACCGACTATGCCGATGGTAAGAAACAATTTAAAATTCAATTTTTAAAAGATTATTCGGATGAAAATTCTAAAAAACATGGAATTAAAAAATTTGTCGGCCCCGTTTCTTTGAAGGATTTCAAGGAGATTCCTAGAGACGTGTTGGGAAATTGGTATAAAGACTAATAAACAAAAAGGGAATGAGATACAATTAAAAAATTTATAATTTTAGCATTGGTATTAGCGATGGGATGGAGTCTTGCTGCTTGTAGTGGAAAGCAAACATCTCAGGCAACTACTAATAATAACGATAAAAATAAAAATGAAATACATGCGAAGAAAAAAGATGTTTTACCTATCTCTGATGTTAATGATTGGAGAATTATCCTTGTAAATAGAGAGCATATGTTATCAAAGGAACTAGGAATTGAATTAACAAGTATCACCCAAAATGCGAAGCCAAATATGAAAATAGATAGTAGAATTGCAACTTCCTATCAGGATATGGTAGCAGCTGCAAAAAAAGAGGGAATCAATCTTTATTTAAGATCAGGTTATCGAGCTATAAAATTACAACAAACTTATTATGATGCTTCAGTTAAAAGCTATAAATCTCAAGGCTTGTCGGATAAAGAGGCTAGTGCTAAGGCATTGGAATATCTTCAGTATCCTGGTGCAAGTGAACATCATACTGGATTAGCGTTAGACATTATTTCAGTTGAATGGCAGAATACTGTAGAAGATTTAAATGCAAAATTTGAAACTACCGATGCATTCAAATGGTTAGATAAGAACGCTGCAGAATATGGATTTACTCTCCGCTATCCAAAAGAGAAAGAGAATATTACTGGCATTAAGTATGAGCCATGGCACTATCGTTATGTAGGGAAAGAAGTTGCTGTTTATCTAAAAGAAAAAGGGTTAACTTTAGAAGAATATAACGAAAAAATTAAGTCTGGTAAGTAAAAATATGCTTTAGTTTTATTAAACATTATGCACTGCTACAAGAAAAGGTGAATCTGAGGATGTGTTAACCTTCCACCTAGTATTGTAAAAACTGAGTATGATAATTTGAGCACGTACGAACCAGTTATCGTGTAAAAAGATGTATGTATTAAGAAATTAAAGTTAAGGATCTGATATTCATATCAGATCCTTTTTCTATCGTTCTTTTAAGAGCGACTGAGCCAAAATATTGGAATGAATATAGAAATAAAACAGCCTAAGGAATAGTATAACGAATCAGGGAGCCTACTCGTACGCTTCATTGGGATTATCCAGAAATAGTTGTTTATGAAATAAGAAAGAACTGGTCTTACTCTCAAGCAAGGATTTAATACAAATGAATTGGATAAAAGGTAGTAATAAAAAACACTGCGCCTGGCAGTGTTTTTTATTATTTCTGCACATAAATACATAGTCATATTGATTAAAGTTTCACTTTATTGAAGAAAAATGCGAAAGCCATTCATAAAATATGGAAATGTTAAAATCCCTTTGATAAAATAGCAATATGTAAAAATAATTATTTGTTAATTCTTAATGTAATGAATATTCATGTTTAAATATACGAATTTAACTACATAGTTATTGCGCTAAAGGGGGAGAAAGATGTTAGATGAATTGTACAATGCTTTTTTAAATGCGTCTGGTTTTACAGAAAGTGCGAGGAAACGAGATCGGTATGATGATTTACATGATTATTTAAAAGATAAAGAAAGAGAGTTAAAGCAATTCATTCAAGAGGCTGAATCAGCGAAGAGAGAGTATGAGAGTAAAAGTAATGGCTTAGAAGCTAATAAAATTCCGGCAGTTGAATTTGAACAAAAACGTCATGAAAAGGATGAAGAATTACATACATTAGTATCCTATTTTAAAAGTGCATTAAGCGATGTTGGATCTGCAAAAAGTACAGCTTATGCAAAGTATTTGGAATATAAAGCGAAAGCAGAATCGGAGAAAGCGTCAGCATACGCTGCAGCGACCAAGGCTTTTGAAGAAAAGAAAAAGGAATTTGAAAAACTTATCCATTAAGCATACAAAGAATGGAGGGAACCAACATGAGTGGTAAAGAGGTTGAAATTATAGGAAGTAACACTGCAAGTGCCATTTCTTACGCACAAAACATTGAAAATGGTATGAAGGATTCTTTAAACCAAGCGAAAGACTTAAAAGCATATGTCACAGGTGCGAAATGGAATGGAAAAACGAGAGATGCATTTTTAAGTTATCTTGATTTGATCATTCAATATAATTCAGAAATGGTAGAGGCATTTGAAGGACATACGAAAGCTTTGAAAGAGTTAGATAAAAGCATTCAAACGTACGGAGATAAATCGGAAGTAAGGGCGATAAAACAACTGTGATGGAGAAACGAGGGATAAAAGAATGGGGAAAGAAATGAGTTTTGCACCTGCTGAATTATATGTTCTCGCAGGTGCAGCTGGGGTTACCGATATATTTGGATTGCCAAACCGTGACGCAATTATTTTACTTGATGCAGAATGTGTCACGAAAGCAACTACGAGTTTAAAAGAAAAAGGCCTACTTACAAGTGAAAATGGAATTACCCCTGCAGCTTTTCAAATAATTGAACTATTAAAGGAATATGAAAATTGTCATGAATACACGAGAATGAATAATGTATTAATTGGCTTTTTGAAAGAGGATAAAGACCGAGTGGCTGTATTAACAGAAATAGAACCAAATAAAAAATACGAGATCGACTACATACCAAAACCGGACGTATATTTTTCATTATTAACACGCATTCCTTTCTTATTGAGAGAAACGAGGGAAATAGAAGATACATTTTTCTCAAAGAGAATGACAGAGGCAGAACAACAAACATTTGAGGAAAAAGATTTATCAAATAAAGACGTTATAGCGATAGAAACGTATACGAGGCCTCGAAGTAATAGAGGAGGAAAATGGGAATGTTTCTTATATTTTACTGAAGGAGAAGATTTCGTTCAAATAGATGTAGATCGTAATCGATATGACTGGGTGAGCCTCTATGCGGTTAATAAGAAATTGTATGACGTGTTAAAAATGCCATATAAAAAGTTAATTGACCCGAGACAATTCTCGTTAGGAGGTATTCAATAATGCAAGTATCAATGGGAGATAGTGGTTCTGGTGGTGGAGAAGAAGTATTAGTTAATTTTCAAGAACTACTTGATATAGTAATGAAGTTAGAAAATATATATAAAATCCATGTAGACGTCATTGGAACGAATATTGAGAGTTTATTAAGCTGTGATTTTTATCAAAAAGGTGAAGCGATGAGAGTAATTGAAAAATATCCTGATATATTACACAAAACACTAGAATTGGCTGAACACTATTCTAGGTCAGCGACAGTTGTAGGAAATGTATGTGTAGAAATGCTTGAAAAGGACGAACAATTACGTGAAATATTAAGTAAGTTGTAGAAATCACCATACGGCTGGGGGGATGAAAACGAGATGGATGTGAAATATAGACCTGAACCATGGCAAAACATGGGGGATGGTATGAATCGAATTACAAAAGATGCACTCATAAAATTACGGGAAGCAAATGAATCATTAAAAAGAATTGATGGAAGAATACGAGATTTAGACTCGGATGGTAGTATACATTTTAATCCTAAAGATCAATCGCAAAAAATCGGGGAATTACTTGATAGCTATTCGACATTACAAAAATATTGCGGAGAAGCAGGGCGATTAGTCTCTGAACATATAGATAAACCTTTTTTAGTAGAAATGGATAAATTTGCTCAAAAAATGAGAGATACATCTATTCTCAGTTTTGAAACAAATAACCGAATTGGCTCTACAACAACGACAGTATTACCAGGTGCGCATGCAGGCTACGGAAGTGTACCACAAACAATACAGAAGAAGAAAGATAAAATAACAGTAGAAGATATTTTTAGAGATTCACCTGCATTTGATAACGTACTGAGAGGGGAATACAAAGAACTAAAAAAACAAAATCCAGATGCAAAACTAAATTATGAAGAATATAAGAAAGTAGTCCCATCCACACGAGGATTTGAATACAAATCGATAGAAG
Source organism: Bacillus sp. AP50 (assembly GCF_040492675.1). Lineage (NCBI taxonomy): Bacteria > Bacillati > Bacillota > Bacilli > Caryophanales > Bacillaceae > Bacillus > Bacillus sp. AP50. The sequence continues at coordinate 1,643 of NZ_JBEUTW010000207.1, read as the reverse complement.
ATGAACAGAAAAAACTAGAAATGGTGCGAGACATAGGAATAGGCGTAGGAATCATCATCACAACAATCCTTTGTCCACCACTCGGGGCCGCTGCCGCAGTAGTATACGGAGGTGTACAAATAAAAAGCGGTATCGACGGAGAAGACTGGGGAACACATAGGAAATTGAGCCAAGAAGAGCGGGTAGGAAACATCATTTTTGGCGGATTAGATGCAATCCCAGTTGTTGGAGCAGTAGGAAAAGGAGTAAAAGCATTCAAAGGGACGAGTGAATTAGCTGATTTAGCCAAATTATTAAAATTCAAAGAAGGAATGCCTGGTTTTAATCCAAATTTGGGTAAAAATGTGGTACAATCGCTTAAGGAAAATAAGACTTTAAAGAATGCACTAGATACTGTGAAAAATACTCCTATTCCAGTAGCAGTTAGGACGGTGGATACTGGAATAGGAGTGAAGATTCCTTATGTAGAATCTTCAACTGTTGGAGAAGTAGCTGGAAAGTTTTCAAAGGCAAGTACGGCAGCTAAGGATGACGCTTATCAACTTGCTAAGGGTACGGGTGAAGCTCTAGGGAATAAAAAAGTAGCAGTAGGAGAAGAGATTATTGCCCAAAGGGTACTGAAAGCAGAACTTGATTTAACACCAAAACTTACACCATACAAATCTTTAAGTAGGGGTCAGCAGAAAAAAATAAAAGAAAAGATTGAAAATCGTACAGTAACAAAAGAAGAATATAAAAGATACCAATGGGATAAAAGATTTTCAAAAAGAAGAGCTGCAGGGGTTAATGAATTTTGGAAGCAAGAAAAGAAAAGAATTTTAGATGGAGAACCTACAACAAGGGATTGGACTAATGAACAGATACAAGAGATTTTAAAAGGAAAAAAACCTCAATACAATGGGAAATCAATAATTGGACATCATACTTACAATGCTATGAATTATCCACATATATGTAATAGAGGAGAATTAATTTATCCTGTAACTGGCAGGGAACATTTAAAGGGTTGGCATGGCGGAAGCTATAGTAAAAATGCACCTGGTAGACCTGTTAATCCAAACTATTTAGAAGAATTTTAATGGAAAGGAGAATAATAGATGAGTAAAATGGCAATTAAAATAAGCTCTAATGGTTTATTTAGTAAATGTGTAGTACCATTAAGAAAGTACACTGGTTTAGGAATTACAGAGATAAAAAATAAAATTGAAAACAAAGATTTTTTTGCCGAAACAGATGCAAATGATATTGATGATATGGAAAATTTAAAGGGATTAGTTGATAACTTGTTGAAGTTAGGTGCGGAAGTGAAAATATTTGATAGCGATGAATACGGTGAAGGGATTTTCGATTACCAAGAAATTTCTTACGGCGAATTTATAAATAATATTGACCGGTTAAAAGAAATTATGGAAGAATTACAGGATTACGATGATGCTTTGTCTGACGAAGTTTAATTGGTCTTAATAATTATTATTTTAAAAATATATGTTAAAAGCTTGTGTTAGTAAAGCAACATAAGCGAGTGATAAAGCTCATGGTTCTAAAACCATAAATACAAAAGCATATAAGAAAAATGGAAAATAATGTATTTTGAAGTGGACAGAAAAAGAATAGGCTGTTAAAAAGTATATACTCTATGATGG
>NZ_JBEUTW010000206.1:0-2610 GCF_040492675.1 Bacillus sp. AP50 | reverse complement strand
CATACCCATCAACTTAAGAAAAAGAAATGCTCCCAAAATGAAAAAATGAGCAGCTTCTCAGAATAACTATCTGTAGAGAAAGAAAATTTTAATTTAGGGAGATATGAAAATATTAGTTTGATGGTGATGGGGTGCTCCCCTATGTCTATCAAGTTAAGATATTATATTATCCCCATAATGAAAATTGTTTGCATGACGTTATATTTAGAGTAATTATCTTGATTATTTTTAACATCCCCTTAATTCTTAAACTGATGTATTGGGAGACCACTCCATATACATCAGTTTTTAAAAATTAAATACTTTATTTACCAAGTTAATATAAATTGCCTTCGCATAAGAGACAGTAGAATTTCTAAATCTTCATTTTAATATTAATCAATTCAAGCGTATTCCTTCGAATGCATTTATTACCAAGTCATGCACATAGGAATCATCCAACTTTTCACCGGTTACTAGCAACCGATAGAAAATTGGTCCGTAAATGAGATCGATACTTAAGTCAACATCGAGATTTTCTTTTAATTCGCCCCTTTTAATTCCCTTCTCCAGGAGTTGTTTTGCTTGCAGGCGACGTGGCTGGAAATATCGAGTACGATATTCCTCTGCCAGCTTTGAATCAAATTGTCCTTCACCAACTAACTCAGTAATAATAGTCCCTTCACGACTTATCAAAAATTTGGTTAAACTTGTAGCATGAATTAAAATATCATTCAATGCTGAACCTGTGTCAGGTATAGGCAATCTAGCTGCGGCAGCAAAAAGAAAACCATCCATTACTACAGCAGCCTTATTAGGCCACCATTTATAAATTGTAGCTTTACTAACTTTAGCACGGTCTGCAATTTTATCGACTGTGACTGCTTTAAAGCCACTTTCCAGTAATAACTCATAAGATGCAGAAAGGATAGCTTTTTGGGTTTCGACATTACGTGGTCTACCTCTTTTACCTTGCACATTAATCATTCCTTCCAAGAATCATAAACTATACGTTTAGTATACTTAATATGAACAAAAAATAAAATAGCCTATTTACAAAACTAAACGTTTAGTATATATTTTAGTTAATTAATAAACTGAACGTACAGTTTATTAATTGTTAAGGAATCTCGTAATAATCATGGCTTTATCTAAGTTCCAAAATACACCAAGGTAATTCTGAAATAAAAATATGGGGGAAATACTTATGTCTAATTTTAAAAATAAAGCAAGTGATAAGGAAATTTCATCGGGTTTAATCATTCTTCTGGCAACTGCATGTGGTATCATCGTGGCTAATCTTTATTATGCGCAGCCTTTAATTGGGGTAATTAGTAATGAAATTGGGCTTTCTAATAGTAGCGCTGGATTAATTGTAACGCTAACTCAAATTGGATATGTTGTTGGCTTATTATTTCTTGTGCCTTTGGGGGATATTGTTGAGAATAAAAAATTGATACTTATATTGTTATTTTCAAGTGCATTTGCACTCATTTCTATGGTTTTTGTAAAAAGCGCAACCTTGTTGTTAATTGCTTCATTCTTTATCGGACTGGGTTCGGTCGCAGCGCAAGTGCTCGTACCTCTTGTATCATATCTTTCATCTGAAAATACACGCGGTCGCGTAGTTGGCAACGTCATGAGTGGTCTGTTATTAGGTATTATGCTTGCGCGACCGATATCTAGTTTAGTAGCCGGTATGTGGGGATGGAATGCAATATTTGCTTTATCTTCTACTGTAATTATTGTTTTGGCATTTGTATTATCGAAAGTACTCCCTACTAGGAAACCAAAGGCAAAAACAAATTATACCACCTTACTTAATTCAATGTGGCAACTACTACGAACTACTCCAATTTTACGCCGTCGTGCCATTTATCATGCTTGTGTATTTGGGGCTTTCAGCTTATTCTGGACCACTGTTCCATTATTATTATCTAGTCCTGCTTTTCATTTTTCTCAGACTGCCATAGCATTATATGCACTTGTCGGAATTACAGGTGCAATAGCCGCTCCAATAGGTGGTCGTCTAGCTGATCTTGGCTGGACACGACCCGCCACTGGGATAGTTCTCACTGTTGTTATTATTTCTTTATTACTACCACTTATTATTCGAAGTAGTTCGCCCATCGGAATAGCTGTTTTAGTAATTGCTGCAATTCTGTTGGATATGGGAGTATCTGCAAACCTTGTGCTTAGCCAACGTTTAATTTTCTCGTTGAGTCCAGAAATTCGTAGTCGATTAAATGGACTATTTATGGCTATTTTCTTTTTAGGAGGTGCAGTTGGATCCTTTATTGGAGGATGGGCATATGCCTTAGGAGGATGGAATCTAACATTATGGATAGGAATCACTTTTCCGGCCATAGCCTTGCTTTATTTCGCCACAGAAAAATAGTTCTATAATCAAATTATTTACGAATTGTATTGAGCTTTTGGTGCAGATTTAAAGTTTTTAAAGACTTCTAAATTCTGGTTAGAGCAGTATGAAATAGAAGTGATGGGACGTCAGGAGACAGGAAATCAAGAGCCAATTATCCAAAGATGGATGCTGACTGCGAGTGTATACTTTTTGGATCATCATGTAACATAAAAAGCCCCTTTTTAGTCTATAAATATTTTATAATGAGT
>NZ_JBEUTW010000205.1:0-2756 GCF_040492675.1 Bacillus sp. AP50 | reverse complement strand
AATAAATCGTTAGTAATATTTGAAGAAAGGGTGTATGTGGTGCAAATTACAAAAAGATTAATTAACAAAACAGTTTTATTACTTACTTTAATCATTATGTTATCATCTGTTTTCTCTTTTCAGAGTGTGAAGGCAGTTTCAAATTCGAAAACAACTGAAATTATCATTCATTACAAAGAAAAGCTTGGAAATACAAAAGACTGGAATCTTTGGTTATGGGGAGAAAATGCAAATGGTACATCTTATGAATTTACTGGTGAAGATGAATTTGGAAAATACGCTAAGATAAAAATAGACGGTGACTATAATCGTGTAGGATTTATAGTTCGAACAAATGAATGGGAAAAAGATGGTGGGGATCGTTGGATTGAAAATATAAAGGACGGTCGTGCTGAAGTATGGATTCTTTCGGGTGATGAAAAAGTATATAACTCTAAGCCTTCATCGGATCTCTCAATTCAAAAAGCAACTATTGATAGTTTCAATGAAATTACTGTAACGACTAATGTCCCGTTTCATATTAAGGAAAAGAAAATTGAAATTGAAGGCATTAAAATTAAAAATATTACTCCTTATGATACAAACAGTGGAGATATTACTAATAAGGTTAAAATAATTACGGAACAGAAAATTGATTTAAAACAAACATACAAAGTTAAAATTGAAAACTTAGCTGATACGAATACTGAAATTGGTAAAGTCATTCGTAGCGAAGAATTTGATAATTTATTTTATTATGGTGGCAACGATTTAGGAAATACATATACTCCGCAACATACAAAGTTCCGTTTATGGGCTCCTACTGCAAGCGAAGCGAAGTTAGTTACATATAAAAACTGGAACGATAAAATAGGTGCTGAAATAAACATGCAACAAGGTGAAAAGGGAACTTGGACAGCAGAACTAAAGGGGAACCAAAAAGGGCTCTTTTATACGTATAAGGTCAAAATTGGTGATAAGTGGGCTGAAGCGGTTGATCCATATGTGCGTGCTGCTTCTGTAAATGGCGATAAAGGTGCAGTCGTTAATTTAGAAGAAACAAATCCGAAAAAATGGAAAGCAAACAAAAAGCCAAAATTTAAAAATCCGGAAGATGCTATTATTTATGAGTTACATGTACGCGATCTTTCCATTCAACCTGAAAGTGGTATTAAACAGAAAGGGAAGTATTTAGGTGTAACAGAAAAAGGAACAAAAGGGCCAGGAGGTGTAAAAACAGGACTTGATCATATAAAGGACCTTGGTGTTACTCACGTTCAGTTTTTACCGATATTTGATTATGCTTCAGTAAATGAAGAGACTTTAAATGAACCGCAATATAACTGGGGATATGATCCTAAAAATTTCAACGTTCCAGAAGGCTCCTATTCTACAAATCCTTATGAGCCAACTGTTCGAATAACTGAATTAAAGCAAATGGTTCAAACACTACATGATAATAATCTTCGAGTAGTGATGGATGTAGTATATAACCATATGTATAATGCTGCTGAATCTAATTTTCATAAGTTAGTTCCAGGTTATTATTATCGTTACAATGAAGATGGAACATTTGCAAATGGAACTGGAGTAGGAAATGATACTGCTTCAGAAAGAAAAATGATGAGGAAATTTATGATAGATTCCGTAACATATTGGGCAAAAGAATACAATTTAGATGGATTCCGTTTTGATTTAATGGGTATTCATGATTATGAAACGATGAATGAAATACGTAAAGCTGTTAATCAAATTGACCCTTCTATTATACTACACGGAGAAGGATGGGATTTAAATACACCTCTTGCAGCTGAGTTGAAAGCAAATCAAAAAAATGCAGAGAAAATGAAAGGGATTGCTCATTTTAACGATAATATACGTGATGGGTTGAAAGGTAGTGTATTTGAGGAAAAGGAAAATGGTTTTGTAAATGGAAAGCAAAACATGGAAGATCGTATTAAAAAAGGCATTACAGCAGGTATTGACTATGATACAAATTCGTCTACCTATCAAGATCCTGAACAGGTATTAACTTATGTGGAAGCACATGACAATCATACATTATGGGATAAACTTGAGTTAACTAATCCAGGTGACAGTGAAGAAATGCGAAAACAAATGCACAAATTGTCTTCTTCAATTTTATTAACATCACAAGGGATTCCATTTTTACATGCAGGGCAAGAGTTTATGCGGACAAAATATGGTGATCATAATAGTTACAAATCTCCAGATTCAATTAACCAGATGGATTGGCTGCGCCGTGCAACGTTTAATAATGAAGTAGATTATATGAAGGGTTTAATAGAATTACGCAAAAAGTACTCAGCTTTTCGAATGACATCTGCAGAGCAAATAAAAACACATGTATCATTTATTGATGCTCCGAAAAATACTGTAGCTTATACAATAGAGGGGAATAAAAATGAATACTTTACAGTGGCTCACAATGCAAATAGAGAAGCTGTTGAAATAACACTTCCATCGAAAGGGCCTTGGAAAGTACTAGTAGACGGCAAGCAGGCGGGAAGTAAACCACTTTATGTTGTCCATGACAATAAAATTAAAGTTCCTGCATTAAGTTCATTTGTCTTAAAAACAGAGAAACCGATTAAATAAAAGCGAAGAATGTGGAAATAAATACTGCATTGAGCAAATTTAATAAGGATTGCAAATGAAAAAAGCGAAGTGAAGATTATTCTCACTTCGTTTTTAAAGTTAATGTAATATAATTTCACATACTGTAATTATATTACAATTTAATAAAAGAAATAAGC
>NZ_JBEUTW010000204.1:0-17816 GCF_040492675.1 Bacillus sp. AP50 | reverse complement strand
GTATTATACATAACATCACATCGAAATAGAGGCGCTGCTTGGGGTATTTTAGAAAATAAAATGTGGTTCTTCTACATTATTACAGTTGTTTTTGTAGTGTTTATTGTATTTTATATGAAAAAGTATGCGAAAACAGACAAGCTTCTAGGTATTTCGTTAGGCCTAATTTTGGGCGGGGCAATTGGTAACTTTATTGATCGTGTATTTAGACAAGAAGTAGTGGATTTCATTCACGTGTATATTTTCTCGTACAACTATCCAGTATTCAATATAGCTGATTCAGCATTATGTATTGGTGTTGTATTAATTATTATTCAAACATTATTAGAAGGCAAGAAAGCGAAGGAGTAATTGAATGAGTGAAGTAGTACAAGTAACAGTTGCAGCAGAGCAAAAAAACGAGCGAATTGATAAATTCGTTGCAGGGATAAATAACGAATGGTCACGTACGCAAGTGCAGCAATGGATTAAAGATGACGTTGTGACAGTAAACGGAAAAGCGGTAAAAGGGAATTATAAAGTAAAAGAAGAAGATGAAATTACAGTAACAATTCCTGAACCAGAAGAGTTAGATATTCAACCAGAGGATTTAAATTTAGAAATTTATTATGAAGATGCAGATGTGCTTGTTGTAAATAAGCCACGTGGTATGGTTGTACATCCAGCACCAGGGCATACAAGTGGTACACTTGTAAACGGCCTTATGCACCATTGTACAGACTTATCAGGCATTAACGGTGTAATGCGTCCAGGTATCGTGCATCGTATTGATAAAGATACATCTGGACTATTAATGGTTGCTAAAAATGATATGGCACATGAATCGCTTGTAAATCAGCTCGTAGCAAAAACAGTAACGAGACGTTACAAAGCGATTGTACACGGTGTGATTCCGCATGATAAGGGAACGATTGATGCTCCGATTGCTCGTGATAAGAAAGAGCGTCAAAGTATGACAGTTGATGAAAATGGTAAGAACGCTGTTACGCACTTCCAAGTGTTAGAACGCTTTAAAGACTTTACGCTTGTAGAATGTCGCTTAGAAACGGGACGTACGCACCAAATTCGTGTTCATATGAAATATATTGGCTATCCACTTGCAGGAGATCCGAAGTATGGTCCGAAGAAAACGTTAGATATGAATGGACAAGCACTTCATGCGGGTATTTTAGGCTTTGATCATCCTCGTACTGGTGAATATATTCAGTTTGAGGCACCAATTCCAGAAGTGTTTGAAGACGTATTAAATATTTTACGAAAATAGTATTGACAAATCATAAGAAAACTGAGATACTGACAACAGTTAAATAATGATCCTTTAACACAGCCCCGTGAGGTTGAGAAGGTAACGGTTTGAAATACTTAGGGTATGTTGTACCCTTTTTTCAAAAGTCCTCTCGCACACGCTGAGAGGACTTTTTTTATACCATTACTCTCACGCAAGAAAAAAGCTTGGAGGTGTAGAGCATGCAAGAGAAAGCTGTCGTTTTAGATGACCAAATGATTCGCCGCGCTTTAACACGAATTAGTCATGAAATCGTGGAACGAAATAAAGGTGTCGATAATTGTGTTCTTGTCGGAATTAAAACTCGTGGAATTTTTATTGCACAACGTTTGGCAGAACGAATTGGTCAAATTGAAGGAAAAGAAATGGAAGTTGGAGAGTTAGACATTACGTTATATCGTGATGATTTAACACTACAATCGAAAAATAAAGAACCACTTGTAAAAGGTTCTGATATCCCTGTAGATATTACGAAGAAGAAAGTTATCCTTGTGGATGACGTATTATATACAGGAAGAACAGTTCGAGCAGCAATGGATGCTCTTATGGATTTAGGTAGACCATCTCAAATCCAATTGGCGGTTCTTGTTGATAGAGGTCATCGCGAATTACCAATTCGCGCTGATTATGTAGGGAAGAACATTCCAACATCAAGTGAAGAGCGTATCGAAGTTGATTTGCAAGAGACAGATCAACAAGATCGAGTAAGCATATACGATAAGTAAAGCCCTTTTAAATGTAGTCCTGTGAGGCTGCCAAAGGGTCTTGGCTTTCATATGTCAAATTTGGCATACGAAAGTGTAGGACTCTTTGTGCACAGGCACAAAGAGTTTTTTTATTGCAAAGATTTAAACTGAAGGAGGATGTAACAATGGAACAAAAGCCAGTGTTAGACGTTAATGAAGTACCGAAACCGGGAAAATGGTTATTTTTAAGTATACAACATTTGTTCGCGATGTTTGGATCAACAGTGCTTGTTCCGTTTTTAACAGGATTGAATCCATCAGTAGCATTAATATCAAGTGGATTAGGAACGTTAGCGTTCCTTCTTATAACGAAAGGTCAAGTACCTGCCTATCTAGGATCATCATTCGCCTTTATCGCACCGATTATAACAGCGAAAACGGCAGGTGGACCGGGAGCAGCAATGCTTGGTGGTTTGCTAGCAGGACTTGTGTACATCTTAATCTCACTCGGAATTAAGAAATCAGGATCAGAGTGGATTATGAAATTACTACCACCAATCGTAGTTGGTCCAGTAGTAATGGTAATCGGTCTAGCTTTAGCACATACAGCAGTTAACATGGCGATGAACGGTGCGGATGGCAAATATAGCTTTACACACTTTTCAGTAGCATTAGTAACATTAGCAATTACAATTATATGCTCGATATTTGGAAGAGGATTTTTCAGTATAATACCAGTGTTACTTGGCATTATCGGCGGATATATCTTCGCTTACTTCCAAGGGCTAGTAGACTTAAAGCCGGTAGCTGAGGCAAAATGGTTTGTTGTACCAGATTTCACAGTACCATTTGTAACATATACACCAGAGTTTTCATGGAAGATTGTACTCTTGATGGTACCAGTTGCACTAGTAACAATATCAGAACATATCGGACATCAAATTGTTCTTGGAAATGTTATTAAAAGAGATTTAATTGAAAAACCAGGTTTACACCGTTCAATCTTCGGTGACGGAGTAGCAACATTAATTGCGTCACTAATCGGTGGGCCACCGAATACAACGTATGGTGAAAACATCGGTGTGCTAGCAATTACGAGAGCATACAGTGTATACTTATTCATCGGTTCAGCAGTATTCGCAATCATGTTCGGGTTTATCGGTAAGATTTCTGCACTGATTCATTCGATCCCAACACCAGTTATGGGTGGTGTATCAATCTTACTATTCGGTGTAATCGCATCAAGCGGATTACGCATGATGGTAGATGATAAAACAGATTTAAGTGACAAACGAAACTTAATGATTGCATCAGTAATATTAGTAATCGGTATTGGTGGAGCGGTACTTCACGTAGGAGAATCATTCCAAGTAGAAGGAATGGCACTAGCAGCAATTGTAGGTGTACTGTTAAATCTACTACTACCGGAAACGAAACAAATAAAACAATCTAAGCAGATTGCTTCATAATAATAACCTTTTAATTCAGTCCTGTGAGACCGGAAAGGGTGGCTTCTTTCTTGCACCCTAGTCTCACATGACTAGGGTATTTTTATGCAAAGGTTGTTATAAAAATTCAAAAGTGGTAACATAAAAATCAGAAAGATGAGGGATGACGATGAGCCATTTGTTAACGATGAGTGAATTATCGGAAGTAGAAATTTCAGAAATCCTAAAAGATGCAGAAGATTTTGCGAATGGAAAAGAGAGCAAAACGACAGAGCAAACTTTTGTTGCGAACTTGTTCTTTGAGAATAGTACGAGAACGAGATTTAGCTTTGAAGTTGCTGAGAAGAGATTAGGACTTGATGTTTTAAACTTTTCAGCTGATGCATCTAGCGTACAAAAAGGAGAAACTTTATACGATACGATAAGAACACTAGAATCAATCGGAACAAAAGCAGTGGTCATCCGCCACGAGCAAGATCGCTACTTCGATGAACTAAAAGATCAGGTGAATATTCCAATCTTAAACGCTGGAGATGGATGCGGAAACCACCCAACGCAGTGCCTACTCGATCTTCTTACAATTAAACAAGAGTTTGGAAGATTTGAAGGTTTGAAGATTGCAATAGTAGGAGATGTTCGTCATAGCCGAGTAGCACGTTCTAATGCAGAAGCATTAACGAAGCTTGGTGCAACAATTTACTTTGCAAGTCCAGAAGAGTGGAAAGATGAAGACAACACATTTGGAACATACAAACCATTAGATGAACTTGTTCCAGAAGTTGATGTAATGATGTTACTCCGTGTACAACATGAGCGTCATGATCATTATGAAACAGACATTATGAAAGAATATCATGAGAAACACGGATTAACAGTAGAAAGAGAAAAGCGTATGAAAGAAGGAAGCATTATTATGCATCCAGCTCCTGTAAACCGTGATGTTGAAATTGCAAGTGAACTTGTTGAGTGTGAGCGTTCACGCATATTTAAACAAATGGAAAATGGAGTTTACGTAAGAATGGCTGTACTAAAACGCGCTTTACCAAATGTATTAGGAGGAATGAAACATGAATTATTTGTTTAAAAATGGTCGTTATATGAATGAAGAAGGAAAAATCGTAGCAACGGATCTTCTCGTACAAGACGGTAAAATCGCTAAGGTAGCAGAAAATATTACGGCAGATAATGCTGAAGTAATCGATGTGAACGGAAAGTTAATCGCACCTGGATTAGTAGATGTACACGTACATCTTCGTGAACCAGGTGGTGAACATAAAGAAACAATTGAAACAGGTACACTAGCAGCGGCAAAAGGTGGATTCACTACAATTTGCGCAATGCCAAATACACGCCCGGTACCAGATTGCAGAGAACATATGGAAGACTTGCAAAAACGTATTGAAGAAAAAGCTCATGTTAACGTACTACCATACGGAGCAATTACAGTACGTCAAGCTGGTTCTGAAATGACAGATTTCGAAACATTAAAAGAACTTGGAGCATTTGCTTTCACAGATGACGGCGTAGGCGTACAAGATGCGAGCATGATGTTAGCGGCTATGAAACGTGCAGCAAAATTAGATATGGCAGTAGTTGCGCACTGTGAAGAGAATACGCTTATTAATAAAGGTTGTGTACATGAAGGGAAGTTTTCTGAGAAACACGGATTAAACGGTATCCCATCAGTATGTGAATCTGTACATATTGCAAGGGATATACTGCTTGCTGAAGCAGCAGATTGCCACTATCACGTATGTCATGTAAGTACGAAAGGTTCGGTACGTGTAATCCGTGATGCGAAACGCGCTGGAATTAAAGTAACAGCAGAAGTAACACCGCATCACCTAGTGTTATGTGAAGATGATATCCCATCAGCTGATCCTAACTTTAAAATGAACCCACCGCTTCGTGGAAAAGAAGACCATGCAGCATTAATTGAAGGTTTATTAGATGGAACGATCGATATGATTGCAACTGACCATGCACCGCATACAGCGGAAGAGAAAGCACAAGGAATTGAAAGAGCACCGTTTGGAATTACTGGTTTTGAAACAGCATTCCCGCTTCTATACACAAACCTTGTGAAAAAGGGAGTTATTACGCTAGAACAGTTAATTCAATTCTTAACAGAAAAGCCAGCTGATACATTCGGCTTAGAAGCAGGTCGCCTAAAAGAAGGTAGAGCAGCTGATATTACAATCATTGATTTAGAACAAGAAGAAGAGATTGACCCAACAACATTCTTATCAAAAGGAAAAAATACACCATTCGCAGGTTGGAAATGCCAAGGATGGCCGGTAATGACAATCGTTGGTGGTAAGATCGCATGGCAAAAGGAGAGTGCATTAGTATGAAAAGACAACTTATCTTAGAAGATGGAACAGTATTAATTGGAACAGGTTTCGGAGGCGAAATCGAAAAGTCAGGTGAGGTTGTATTTACAACAGGAATGACTGGATATCAAGAAACATTATCTGATCCATCATATTGCGGTCAAATCGTAACATTCACGTACCCATTAATCGGAAACTACGGCATTAACCGTGACGACTTTGAATCCATTCACCCATCTGTAAATGGTTTAATCGTAAACGAAATTTGTGATCATCCATCAAACTTCCGTAATGAAATTTCGTTAAATGATTACTTGAAAGAAAGAAATATCCCAGGATTAGCAGGGATTGATACGAGAAAATTAACGAGAAAAATTCGTCAATACGGTACATTACGCGGACGCCTTTGTAATATGGATGCAGATGTAGAGTACATTGTAAGTCAATTAAAAGCGACAGTATTTACAGATCATGTAAAACGCGTATCAACGAAAGATCCATACCCAAGCCCAGGTCGTGGTCACCGAGTTGTACTAGTAGACTTCGGTATGAAACATGGTATTTTACGAGAATTAAATAAGCGTGACTGTGATGTAATTGTAGTTCCTTACAACACAACAGCAGAAGAAATTTTACGCCTTAGCCCAGATGGAATTATGTTAAGTAATGGACCTGGAGATCCGAAAGATGTATCAGAAGCAATTGAAATGTTAAAAGACATTATCGGTAAAGTTCCTTTATTCGGAATTTGCCTAGGACATCAATTGTTCGCTCTAGCATCAGGTGCAAATACAAGTAAGTTGAAATTTGGTCACCGTGGTTTAAACCATCCAGTAAAAAATCTTGCAACTGGAAAAGTAGCAATTACATCTCAAAACCACGGATACGCAGTAGAAGAAGAATCAGTTGAAAATACAGATCTTGAAATTACACATGTTGCTTTAAACGATGGAACGGTAGAAGGTCTTCGTCATAAGAAGTTCCCAGCATTTACAGTACAATACCATCCAGAAGCTTCAGCGGGACCAGAAGATGCAAATGATTTATTCGAAGATTTCTTAACAATGATTGAAAACTTCAAGAAAGAAGGGGAAGAGTTATGCCAAAACGCCTAGACATTAACACAATTTTAGTAATCGGATCAGGACCAATTGTAATTGGGCAAGCAGCGGAGTTTGACTACTCTGGTACACAAGCTTGTCAATCTCTTAAAGAGGAAGGTTACAAAGTAATCCTTGTTAACTCTAACCCAGCAACAATTATGACGGATACTGCAACAGCAGATAAAGTATACATCGAGCCATTAACATTAGAATTCGTAAGCCGTATTATTCGTAAAGAACGTCCTGATGCAATCCTACCAACATTAGGTGGTCAAACAGGTTTAAACATGGCTGTTGAACTTGCAAAATCAGGCGTACTTGACGAGTGCGGAGTTGAAATTTTAGGAACAAAATTATCAGCAATCGAGCAAGCGGAAGATCGTGATTTATTCCGTACATTAATGCAAGATTTAAATGAACCAACACCACCAAGTGAAATTATTCATAACCTTGATGAAGCATATGGATTTGTAAATGAAATTGGTTATCCAGTAATCGTTCGACCAGCGTTCACATTAGGAGGAACGGGCGGCGGAATTTGCCATAACGAAGAAGAGCTAATTGAAATCGTAACAAGTGGTTTAAAACATAGTCCAGTAACACAATGTTTATTAGAGAAAAGTATTGCTGGCTGTAAGGAAATTGAATATGAAGTAATGCGTGATTCAAATGATAACGCGATTGTAGTATGTAACATGGAAAACATCGATCCAGTTGGTGTTCACACAGGTGATTCGATTGTAGTAGCACCGAGCCAAACGCTAAGCGACCGTGAATATCAAATGTTACGTAACACTTCATTACGAATTATTCGTGCACTAGGAATTGAAGGTGGATGTAACGTTCAGCTTGCGCTTGATCCATATAGTTTCCAATACTATGTAATCGAAGTAAATCCACGTGTAAGTCGTTCATCTGCACTAGCATCTAAAGCAACTGGATATCCAATTGCGAAACTAGCAGCAAAAATTGCAGTCGGCTTAACGTTAGATGAAATTGTAAACCCAGTAACACAAAAAACTTACGCTTGTTTCGAGCCAGCGTTAGACTATGTTGTTTCAAAAATTCCACGTTGGCCGTTTGATAAGTTTGAATCAGCGAACAGAACGCTTGGAACACAAATGAAAGCAACTGGTGAAGTTATGTCAATCGGACGTAACTTAGAAGAATCATTACTAAAAGCAGTTCGTTCTTTAGAGCTTGGCATTTATCACTTAGAATTAGACCACTTAAAAGAACTTGATAAAGAAACGATGAAAAAACGTATCATTAAAGCGGATGATGAACGACTGTTTATTGTAGCAGAAGCAATTCGCCAAGGTGTAACGAAAGAAGAAATCAATGAATGGTGTGAAATGGACTTCTTCTTCTTACAAAAAGTTGAAAACATCGTAAATATGGAACGTGAAGTAAAAGCGAACGTAGGAAATATGGAAGTACTACAAACTGCAAAAGAAATGGGCTTCAGCGATCACTACATTGCAGCAGCTTGGAACAAAACGGAGCGCGAAATTTACGATATGCGTAAAGAAAATAATATGATGCCAGTATTCAAAATGGTAGATACTTGTGCGGCAGAGTTTGAATCTGCAACGCCATATTACTACAGCACATATGCGGACGAAAATGAATCGATTGTAACAGATCGTAAGAGTGTAGTAGTTCTAGGATCTGGTCCGATCCGCATTGGTCAAGGTGTTGAGTTTGATTACGCAACAGTTCACTCAGTATGGGCAATTAAAGAAGCTGGATATGAAGCAATTATCATTAACAACAACCCAGAAACAGTTTCAACAGACTTCAGTATTTCTGACAAATTATACTTTGAACCATTAACGATTGAAGATGTAATGCACATTATCGATTTAGAAAAACCAGAAGGTGTTATCGTTCAGTTCGGTGGACAAACGGCAATTAACTTAGCAGCGAAACTAGAAGGATACGGTGTGAAAATTTTAGGAACATCACTTGAAGACTTAGACCGTGCAGAAGATCGTGATAAATTCGAAGCTGCTTTAACAAAACTTGGCATCCCGCAACCAGTTGGTAAAACAGCAACGACTGTAGAACAAGCGGTAGCAATCGCAGAAGAAATTGGTTACCCAGTATTAGTAAGACCATCTTACGTACTAGGTGGACGTGCAATGGAAATCGTATATCGTCAAGAAGAACTGCTGCACTACATGAAAAATGCAGTTAAAGTTCATGCGGATCACCCAGTATTAATCGACCGTTACATGGTTGGTAAAGAAATTGAAGTAGATGCAATTTCCGATGGTGAGAATGTATTTATTCCAGGTATTATGGAACATATTGAACGCGCTGGAGTTCACTCTGGTGACTCAATTGGAGTATATCCACCACAAAGTTTATCTGAAAAACTAAAAGAACAAATCATTGAACATACAATTGCACTTGGAAAAGGATTAAACATTGTTGGATTACTAAATATCCAGTTTGTAGTATTCAAAGATCAAGTGTACGTAATTGAAGTAAATCCACGTGCAAGCCGTACAGTACCGTTCTTAAGTAAAATTACAGGCGTACCGATGGCGAATGTTGCAACGAAAGTTATTTTAGGGCAAGACCTAGTAGAGCAAGGATACGGAACTGGCTATCACCCAGAAGAGAAAGAAGTATATGTAAAAGCTCCGGTATTCTCATTCGCGAAACTACGCTCAGTTGATACAACATTAGGACCTGAAATGAAATCAACAGGGGAAGTAATGGGTAAAGACTTAACGCTTGAAAAAGCATTATATAAAGGATTAGTTGCTTCTGGAATTAACATCCCAACGCACGGCTCAGTAATCATTACTGTAGCTGATAAAGATAAAGAAGAGGCGATGGAAATTGCAAAACGTTTCCACGAAATCGGCTATAACTTATTAGCAACAGCTGGAACAGCACAATCATTAGAAGAGCAAAATATCCCAGTACAAGTTGTAAACAAAATTGATTCTGAAGACTACAACTTACTAGATATTATCCGTCAAGGAAAAGCACAGTTTGTAATTAACACATTAACAAAAGGTAAACAACCAGCGCGTGATGGTTTCCGCATTCGCCGTGAATCAGTAGAAAATGGTGTGGCTTGCTTAACATCACTTGATACAACGAGAGCAATCTTACGAGTATTAGAATCTATGACATTCTCAGCTCATTCAATGAAAGAAATTACGCAAACAAAGCGTCACGAGGTGGTACATGCATGATGCAAAAGCAAAATATGATCGTTGTTAATCAAAAAGAAATCGCAAAAAATATTTACGAATTAGTGCTTCAAGGAACGTTAGTACAGCAAATGAACGAACCAGGGCAGTTTGTACACATTAAGGTAGCAGAGGGCATTGCGCCCCTTCTGCGCCGCCCAATTAGTATTTGTAATGTAAATCAAGAGAAGAACGAATTTACAATGCTATATCGTGCCGAAGGACAAGGGACAAAAACATTAGCAACTAGAAAACAAGGTGAAATGGTAGATGTACTAGGACCATTAGGACACGGTTTTCCTGTAGAAGAAGCAGAAGCTGGTCAAACAGCTTTACTAGTAGGCGGGGGAATTGGTGTACCACCACTTTATGAATTATCACAGCGCCTCGTTGCAAAAGGGGTACGCGTAATTCACATCCTAGGTTTTCAAACGAAAGATGTAGTTTTCTATGAAGAAAAATTTGCAGAACTTGGTGATACGTACGTTGCGACAGTAGACGGTACACACGGTACAAAAGGATTTGTCACAGATGTAATTGATAATTACGGAATTGACTTTGATATTCTTTATTCATGTGGTCCGTTAGCGATGCTTCGTGCATTAGAAGGACGTTACAAAGAGAAAAAAGCTTATATTTCTTTAGAAGAACGTATGGGCTGTGGTATTGGAGCTTGTTTCGCATGTGTATGCCACTTACAAGAAGATCCAAGTGGACATTCTTACAAGAAGGTGTGTAGCGATGGACCAGTATTTCCAATCGGGGAGGTTGTACTATGAACAGATTGCAAGTTGAATTACCAGGATTATCGTTAAAAAATCCAATTATACCGGCATCTGGATGCTTTGGGTTTGGTCGTGAATATGCACAGTTTTACGATTTAAGTGTACTAGGATCAATCATGATTAAAGCGACGACAGAACAACCACGTTATGGAAATCCAACGCCTCGTGTTGCTGAAACACCAGGCGGCATGCTAAATGCAATCGGACTTCAAAACCCGGGATTAGACAAAGTAATGAATTCGGAATTACCATGGTTAGAACAATTTGACCTTCCAATTATTGCGAACGTTGCAGGCTCACAAGCTGAGGATTACGTAGCGGTTGCGAAGGAAATTTCTAAAGCGCCTAATGTCCATGCACTAGAATTAAACATTTCTTGTCCGAACGTAAAAACAGGTGGTATCGCCTTTGGTACAAATCCTGAAATTGCTGCTGATTTAACGAAGCGAGTAAAAGAGGTTTCTGAAGTACCTGTATACGTGAAGTTGTCACCGAACGTGGCAAACATTGTGGAAATTGCAAAAGCGATTGAAAATGCAGGTGCAGATGGTTTAACGATGATTAATACATTGCTTGGTATGCGTCTAGATTTAAAAACAGCTAAACCAATTTTAGCAAACCGTACAGGTGGATTATCAGGTCCTGCGATTAAGCCAGTAGCAATTCGTATGGTACATGAAGTAAGCCAAGCGGTAAACATTCCGATTATCGGAATGGGTGGTATTGAGACAGCGGAAGATGTAATTGAATTCTTCTATGCTGGCGCAAGCGCAGTTGCAGTAGGTACAGCGAACTTTATTGATCCGTTCGTATGTCCGACAATTATTGAAGAGTTACCAGCATTACTAGATGAATTAGGATTTGATCACATTTCGGAATGTCAAGGAAGGAGCTGGAAGCAAACATGTCACAGTCGTTAATCGTTGCATTAGATTTTCCAGGGAAACAAGATGTAGAACAATTCTTGCGCCACTTTGAAGGGGAAGAGTTATTTGTCAAAGTTGGTATGGAGTTATTTTACAAAGAAGGCCCTGCGATTGTTACGTACTTAAAAGAAAAAGGACATAAGATTTTTCTAGATTTAAAACTTCATGATATTCCGAATACAGTAAAAAGCGCTATGCGTAGCCTAGCTAGTCTAGATGTTGATATGGTAAATGTTCATGCTGCTGGGGGAAGCAGTATGATGAAAGCTGCGATTGAGGGATTAGAGGAAGGTAAGCAAGAAGGAAAAGAGAGACCGATTTGTATTGCAGTTACACAACTAACAAGCACTTCGGAAGCTATGATGAAAAAAGAGATCGGCATTGAGAAAACGTTAGAAGAAGCGGTTGCTCATTATGCAAAACTAACGAAAGAAAGTGGACTTGATGGCGTTGTTTGTTCAACACTTGAAGTTCCAAAATTACGTGAAGTATGCGGAAATGAATTTGTAACAGTAACACCGGGGATTCGTCTTGCAAGCGATGATGTAAATGACCAAGTGCGCGTAGCAACACCGAAACGTGCGAGGGAACTTGGCTCAAGCTACATCGTAGTTGGACGTAGTATTACAAAAGCAGAAAATCCGCTTGAAGCGTATAAAACAGTAAAACAACAGTGGGAAGGTGTAACAGTATGAAAAAAGAAATCGCATCGCATTTATTAGAAATTGGAGCAGTATTTTTACAACCGAACGATCCATTCACATGGTCTTCAGGTATGAAATCACCAATTTATTGTGATAACCGTTTAACTTTATCTTATCCAAAAGTACGTCAAGCGATTGCAGCTGGATTAGAAGAGTTGATTAAAGAGCACTTCCCAACTGTAGAAGTTATTGCAGGAACAGCAACTGCTGGTATTGCGCACGCTGCATGGGTAAGCGATCGTATGGATTTACCAATGTGCTACGTACGTAGTAAAGCAAAAGGTCACGGTAAAGGGAACCAAATCGAAGGAAAAGCTGAAAAAGGTCAAAAAGTAGTAGTAGTAGAGGACCTAATTTCAACTGGCGGTAGTGCAATTACATGTGTAGAAGCACTTCGCGAAGCTGGCTGTGAAGTATTAGGGATCGTATCAATCTTCACATACGAGCTAGAAGCAGGAAAAGAAAAGTTAGAAGCAGCGAACGTAGCATCATATTCTTTAAGTGATTACAGTGCATTAACTGAAGTTGCAGCAGAAAAAGGTATGATTGGACAAGCTGAAACGAAGAAATTACAAGAGTGGCGTAAAAATCCAGCTAACGAAGCTTGGATCACAGCGTAACACGAAAAAAGACGACCGCGGGGGAACGCGGTCGTTTTTTTATATCATTGTTATAATTTCATGTAACGAACAGATAGTAGGAATATCGTACTTGAGTTGTGAGTTATCCCGATTCAACCATATCCCTTGCATCCCAGCTGCTGTACTACTAATCGCATCAGTCTCTAATCGATCGCCAATATAATAGCAATCTTTCATTTCAAGATTCGATTGTAATACACTTCTGTGAAAAATTTCAGGATCTGGTTTCGATATCCCAAGTTCACTAGAAGTAAATATATATTTGAAATATTGTAGAATGTTTAGAGTAGTTAACTTTTCGATTTGTTGCTCATATTCACCATTACTAATGATACCTAATGAGTACCCTTTTTCCTGCAAGGTCTGTAATGTATAGTTTACATCTTCAAATGCGGTCCAGTTGTTCTTATATAGTTCTATATATTGATTGAATTTATGCTGAGATTCCTCGGGGGATAAGTTTACTCCATATGCTTTAAATAAATGATACATTCGCATCCTTTGTTGTTCCTGAAAAGATAATTCTTTGGACAAAAATTTGTTGAAATATTCTTCTGATAATTCATGCCAGACTTTCGTTGCCTCTAATTCATTGCCTGAAAAAATAGTATTATATATTTGAAAAAAATCTATAATACCATTTCTTTCTGCAGCCTCATAATCAAGTAAAGTTCCATCAATATCAAAGAAAATCATATTACAATCTCCTTAACTACTTAGCGCTTTCTGCAAGCTCATATCCTCTTACAAACAATAAAGTCATATAAGAAACAATAAATGAGAAGATGCTGTACATGCCAACCCAAAAGAAAAATTTTGGAGTAAAGGCGATAACACCTATTATTAAAAAACTAGCAAACGTTACAATCGGCATTACGTAATACGTTTTCGTCTTGCGCGTTCCAATAACAGAAACGATAAAGATAAGTAATGGACAAATTAATAAGACGAAAATCAATTCATTCATAGGTATGTCCCCTTTTCTAATTGCAGTAATCTGTTTCTCGTAAACGTTTTGAAATAATTACTCTCCTAATATAATTTCGCTAAGTAATAACGAATCCCTCTTGAAAACTGATAATTCATGATGAATTTTACAAGCAAAAAACGTAAGCAAGAGAACACTTGCTTACGTTATAGGATAAACATCGCAACGATCGTGGTGACAATTAAACCGATAACAACCGGTAAAAAGTTTCGGCGTGCAAGTTCAAATGGATCGACTTTACAAATCGCAGCAGCAGGAATAAGTGCCCAAGGAATTAACGTCCCGCCCCCGGTCCATATAGCTGCAATTTGCCCGAGTGCTGTTAATGTAGCTGTTCCATGGCCAAGTGCTGTTCCAAAAAGATTGGCAATGGAACCAGCAAGTGATATACCTGAAAAACCTGATCCATCTAAGCCGGTAATGACACCAACGATGGTTAATGTCCCTGCCGATACATATTGATTTAAAGGAACAGTTTGAGATAAAGCGATGCCTAAGTCGTTAATGATTCCGTGTGAACCTTTCGGTAAATAGTCCCCGATAATTTTTACAAATCCACTATCTCCTAAATAAAAGAGTGCAGCGATAGGAATAACTGGTCCGAAAATTTTAAAGCCAAATTGGAGCCCTTCTATGAAATAATCGGTCGTTTTATTCAGTCCATTTCCTTTGTAGGCGATGAGGGAAATGATGATAATCATAATAACAGTCGTTCCGCCGATAAGTGCAGTTGCGTCGCTTCCTTGTAATTTAAATTGAATCATGCAAAGGATATCAATGATATATATGATAGGGATACAAATAGCGAGCCATTTTTTTATGCGAGAAGATAATGAAGTGAGCGTTTTAGAAGACTCAGTTGATGGAATAGCTTCTTGTATAGATAAGCCTGTATGAAACTCTTTTCGTAAGAAGAAAAAAGCGACAGAAGTTGTCACAATGCCCATAACGATAACGAGTGGAACACTTGCAGATACGATGCTGGAAACAGGGAGACCAGCCGCGTCTGCAGTTAATTTCGGTGCACCTTGAATAACGAAGTCTCCAGATAAGGCGATGCCGTGTCCAAATAAGTTCATAGCAATTGCAACCCCAATTGGAGGAAGGCCGACACGTACAGCAACCGGTAATAAAATAGCTCCCATTAAGGCGACAGCTGGAGAAGGCCAAAAGAAGAAAGAAATGGTCATCATTAAAAGGCCGATAATCCAGTAGGCGAGTGTAGGTGTACGAATCATTTTTGTAAATGGTGAAATCATCGTATCATTTATGCCAGTATGAACGAGTAAATTGCTCATTGATACGATAATGGAGATGATTAATATAGTTGGTAATAGCTCAGTAATGGCGTAAATGAAACTTTGAAAAATTCCGCTAATGGCAAGAGGGATAGAACTTGTTGCAGTTAATGCTAATAAAAAGATAAAAACGATACAAATGATAGTCGTATCTTTTCGGAGAATAAAAAAGGTAATAATAGTGAGTAAACAAATAATGTAGAGAGCGTGTAATAGCGTTAATTCAACTCCCATAACATTCACATCCTTTAGGCATTCGTGTAGTGTATTGTATGAAAGCAGTGAAAGTATGTGAGTATAGGAAAAAGAAAAAATGAAATTTCATGTACTGTAAAGGTAAGAATGATAAATGGATGTTACAATACAAATAATCCTAAAAATGGAATTTAAGGAGAACTTATGCGCAAAAAAATTGGGTTTTGGGGATTTACCATATCTTGTAGTCTATTAATCACTTTAAATTTGTTTACAAACAATGAATGGATCAGTATCATACCTGTTTTCGGCTTTGTTTTTATACTGTTATATAACTGGGATGATATGAAACAATATAGTAAGAAAAGTATCGGAATTATGATAGGTGTCATTGTTGTTTGCTCATTTTTCGTAGGGTTTATTTTAATAGAAGGGCAGAAACAAATAGAGAAAACGTCTATTTTTCAAGAATGGATGTCGTCTGCAAAAGGTCTTTATATTGTAATTATAGCTGTTATTTTTCTAAGAATTATTATAAGCATAGCAAGTTACGTATTAAAGGAGAAGTAGAATGGGGGAGTACGAATGAGAGAGAAAATAGGATATTATGGTGTGCTCGTTTGTTTACTATTATCAGTTATTTCAGGACAATTCCTTAACAGTGACTGGGTACCAGCTATATTATGTATAGGAGTATTGATTTTTGCATCTATGTATCGTTGGAATGAATGGAAAGCATATAGCCGAAAAAAGAAATTTGTTTTCAGTATCGAGTTTGTCATTATTATTAGCACAATTCCGTTTTTTCTATTGAAAGGAAATGAGATAATAGATGGAATTGTAATGTTTCAAGGGTGGTTATTTATTGCGAAAATGCTGTATTTAATATGTATATTAATGTCGGTAGTGGTAATCGTTAAAAAAGTAAACGAAAAGTTATTCGTTAATGAATAAAAGAAAATGCCACCTTATTCGGTGGCATTTTTTTCTATGATTTCAACAAGGAATAACAATTAGTTCCCGATTTGATTTTGTAATAACTTCATAGCCTTCTTTTGTAATGACGATATCGTCTTCAATTCTACAACCGCCCCAGTTCGGTATGTAAATGCCCGGCTCAACTGTAACAACCATACCTTCTTGTAAAGTTACCTTACTTTCTTGGGATAGGCGAAGCGGTTCATGTATTTCTAACCCAAGACCGTGCCCAGTAGAGTGGCCAAAGTATTGACCGTATCCATGTTCTGTAATGTAATCCCTCGTTATATCATCGATACTTTTCGCAGTTTCTCCAGGCTTAATCGCTTCAGTCCCACGTTTTAACGCTTCTCGTACAACATTGTATATTTTTTTGAATTCTTCCGATTGTTCCCCTATTGCTACAGTACGTGTTATATCGGAACAATATCCGTCGTAAAGTGCACCGAAGTCTAATGTAACGATATCCCCTCGTTCGATTATTTTATTTGATGCAACTCCATGGGGAAGTGAAGAACGAACGCCTGAGGCTACAATGATTTGGAATGAAGAAGATGTAGCCCCTTTTTTTCGCATGAAAAATTCTAATTCATCTCGTACAGCATTTTCACTTATTCCTGGTTTTAGAAACGTAAGAATGTGGTGAAATGCTTCGTCCGCGATATTAGCTGCAATTTTCATTGTTTCTATTTCAGGCGTGTCTTTAATGATACGAATATTTTCGATAATTTCGCACACTTGAATCATTTCCGCCTGTACGTATTTTTGCAAGTTTTTATATTGTTGCAATGTCATGTTGTTTTCTTCAATTCCAAGTTTTTGAATGTTTAATTTCGATACTTGATGTGCAATTTCTTTTTCTAAATTTCCTTTATGCATAATAATTTCAGCATCTTTTATTTGTGATTTCGCTTGATCTACATAGCGGAAATCAGTGATAAAAACAGCTTGATCGGCAGAGATTAAGACGACGCCAGCGCTACCCGTAAAGCCTGTTGCATATTGACGGTTTTCTTTCTTTGTAATAAGTAACCCGTCGATTCCGTAATTATGTAGTTGTTTTTGGATGTTAGTTATTCTTATATTCATTTTAATTCCTCCTTTTTACATTAATAAAGCAAGAATTGTGCCAATATATTTATTTAGAATAAAAGAGAAGAGGATAGCTGTGTGTCAAAAAAACTAGACGGATGTAAAATAAATATATATAAAATTTTTACAGTAAGTTTTTATG
>NZ_JBEUTW010000203.1:0-8612 GCF_040492675.1 Bacillus sp. AP50 | reverse complement strand
ACATATATTTGTCCAAAAGAAACACTTTAGCATTTGCAATTAAACTAATTACCAGTACAATGATAAACACTATTTTTTTCATAGACTTCCCCTAAATTGTTATTTTTTACTATATTGTAACTTAAATATTATTAAAAAACAAAGTACGCCAGACTTTACTAGACTGGCGTACTTCCCAACTCAATTCTTAATAAATTCTTTCGTTAACCCCTTCGCCTTCTCCAAAGCGTTTTTGATTTGTTCAAATCCTGTTCCACCCGAACTATTACGACGCTTTACAGCCGCATATGGTGAAAGAACTTCATACAAATCCTCTTCAAATAAAGAGCTCATTTCTTTATATGTTTCAAGCGAGACATCTAATAAATAAATTCCTTTTTGTGTGCAATATAGCACTAACTTCCCAACAATTTCATGAGCTTGACGGAATGGTAGTCCTTTGTTTGCTAAATAGTCGGCAATTTCTGTTGCGTTGGAGAAATCTTGCATCACAGCTTGCCCCATTTTTTCTTTGTTTACAGTCATCGTTTCAAGCATGCCCGCCATAATATGAAGGCATCCTTCTACTGTTTTTACTGTATCAAACATTCCCTCTTTATCTTCTTGCAAGTCTTTATTGTAAGCGAGCGGTAATCCTTTCATTACTGTAAGTAAACTGAATAAATTACCGTATACTCTGCCTGTTTTACCACGGATTAGTTCCGCCATATCCGGATTTTTCTTTTGCGGCATAATGCTGCTTCCAGTTGCGTATTGATCGCTCATTTCAATAAATTGAAACTCTTGGCTACTCCATAAAATAAGTTCTTCACAAAAGCGCGATAAGTGCATCATAAGCAGAGATGAGTTACTTAAAAACTCCAAGATGAAATCACGATCGCTTACTGCATCTAAACTATTTTCATATATTCCATTAAATCCAAGAAGCTCCGCACTATATTCTCGGTCAATCGGGAATGTCGTCCCAGCTAGCGCTCCTGCTCCTAATGGGGAGATATTAATACGCTTTAACGAATCTTCATAACGATTTACATCACGCTCTAACATCCAAAAGTAAGCGAGAATATGATGAGCAAATGAAATCGGCTGAGCACGTTGCAAATGCGTATAGCCAGGCATAATCGTTTCAATATTATTTTCTGCTTGATGAACAAGAACAGTTTGCAATTGTTTTGTAGCTTTTATAATATGTTCTACCTTTTCTTTTAAATACAAATGCATATCTGTCGCTACTTGATCATTACGACTTCGGCCAGTGTGAAGTTTTCCTCCTACTTCGCCAATTTGTTCAATTAACATTTTTTCGATGTTTAAATGAATATCCTCTGCTTCTACTAAAAATTGTAGCTTATTCTCTTTTGCTTCTTTCAATAAATATTGAAGACCTACCTTTATTTTCTCTGCTTCTTCTTTCGTAACGATGCCTTGCTTTGCTAGCATCGTTACGTGTGCAATACTCCCGTTTATATCTTGATTTACTAATTGTTGATCGAAAGAGATGGATGCTCCAAACTCTTCAACCCACGCTTCCGCTTCTTCAGTAAAACGTCCGCCCCAAAGTTTGCTCACGCTTCCACCTTCTTTTGATTCACTTGGCTGTATACTTTCGTCGGTAAACCAAATAATGAAATGAATCCAACTGCTGCATCATGATTAAATTCGTCCTGGGCAGTATATGTTGCTAATTTTTCATCGTATAAAGAGTATTCAGATTTACGTCCTTCTACAATCGCATGACCTTTAAATAATTTCACACGCACTGTACCTGTTACATTCTTTTGCGTTTCTTGTAAAAATGCATGAAGCGCTTGTTTTAAAGGTGAGAACCATAAACCGTTATAAATAAGTTCTGTTATTTTCTGTTCAATCACTGGTTTAAAATGCGCTACTTCTTTTACGTGTGTTAAATCTTCCAACTCTTTATGCGCAGTGATTAACGTCATTGCTGCTGGGCATTCGTATACTTCACGAGATTTAATACCGACAAGACGATTTTCTACGTGATCAATACGTCCAACGCCGTGTTTTCCAGCAAGCGCATTTAACGTTTTAATTAATTCTGCAAGTGAATATGCAGTGCCATTTAAAGTAGTCGGTACGCCCGCTTCAAATCCGATTTCTACAAACTCTGGTTTATTCGGTGTATCTTCTAACGCTAATGTCATCTCATATGCATCTTCTGGCGGCGCTGCCCATGGATCTTCTAAAATTCCACATTCGTTGCTGCGTCCCCATAAGTTTTGATCGATTGAAAACGGGCTATCTAAATTAATCGGAATTGGTACATCGTTTTCTTTTGCATATGCAATTTCTTCTTCACGTGACCATTTCCATTCACGTACAGGCGCAATCACTTCTAAGTAAGGATTTAATGCTTGGATAGAAACTTCAAAACGAACTTGGTCATTTCCTTTTCCTGTACATCCGTGTGCAACTGCAGTTGCGCCTTCTTGTTCTGCGATTTCTACTAATTTCTTCGCAATAAGCGGACGAGATAATGCAGAGACAAGAGGGTATTTTCCTTCGTATAATGTGTGTGCTTGCATCGCCATCAATGCATATTCGTTTGCAAATTCTTCTTGAACGTCAATCATATATGATTTAATTGCACCTACTGAAAGTGCCTTTTCCTTTACAAATGCTAAGTCTTTACCTTCCCCTAAGTCTAAACAAAGCGCGATAATATCATAATTCTTCTCTTGTAACCATTTAATTGCAACGGAAGTATCAAGACCTCCGGAATATGCTAATACAACTTTTTTCTTCTCCATTTTGCATCCCCCTAAAGAATAAATATTCATTTTCTTTTATAATAATTCACACTTTAACACCTTTCACAAAATGTATCAAGAGTCATTTTCAAATTTTTTCAAACAATTTCGTCGAACTTCTTTCTGTTTTTCTGTACAATATAAGCAGGAAAACGGGGGTGAACTTATGGAAAAGTATTTCTTATACGATGAACATCTAGGAATTGAAATTCCACATTTACAAGAAGACTGGGAAGAAATCCCCGAAAAAATGCAACATGCTATTTTACTAAAATGGGAACAAGTTCGCGGGAAAATTCCTGATCGTATAAAAGAACTTGAGCACTATATTAATAAAAAACAACATTATTTAAATAACGAAGAAGACTTCGAAGTTTCTTGTAAACTAAATTCAGAAATTGCCGATCTTGCTTCCATCATTAATGACCTTTGGCTTTGGTATCGACTCACTCAAAATGTATCTGAGGGGAAAGCACACCAATGAAAAAAGCATGCCCCTCAATTACTTTGGGTCATGCTTTTTTTGTCGTAACATGATTTACAATATATCTCTTGTGCTGTTTTTGCCAAACACACATCAAAAGGGCCAACTAATATACTTCTTTCTTTCGGCAACTTTACAAAAGCAACAAGCTCTTCTTCATATTGAATTTTTTTCTGACATGAAATACATATTAATTCTTTTCTTTTGAACATTTCTTTTAGCATACCTTCACTCTCCCCTTCATCTATCTATATTAATATACTCTCATAATAGTTAAGACTTGTAAAAAAATGACACATTCCGAATCGAATGATTCATATACTATGTACAAAAGGAGGTCTACAGCTTATGCGTGCTTTCGTTATTATCGCTTTAACTTTTTTAAGTGTGATTAGTTGGGATGCGTTTTTCAAAGATAAAAGTGATGAAAAGAATACAACGGAATAAAACCTTTTTTTCTTACTTATTGGACAAACCGTTACAAACTGTCCAATCCTCCGAAATAACTTAGGCTTTTCTACAAAAATATTTAAACATAACATTTTTTGTAGATTCCCTCCGTTTATTGTCGGTTTCCATCCGCATACATTTTTTAAAAGTATGATATAATAGTATAAATCTTGAAGGAAGGGATTTTGATATCATGATCGCTCGAAGGAGCATGTGGCATCGTATTGACGAATCATACACGTAGCGTATTTTTCAGCTCAGATACTTTAGTCTAGCGAAAAAAATACGAGAGTGGGGAAATTATGATTGCCCGAAGGATAATTTGGCAAAAAAAAGACTCTTCTTACACATAGCGTTTTGTTTAGGACTTAATTGTTACTAACTAAACAAAACAAAGAAGAGCAGGATTGCTAAATGAAGAATCCTACTCCACGTTTTGTTTAGTCGTTTTAAGACTTAAACTAAAACGAAGGTAGGGAGAATTGATGGACGAGAGGATTATTCGTTATTTCTTCAGCGACATATAGCGTAGTTAGTTTTTTCGTAAACTAACTGAAAGCTACATGTGAGCTCGTAGTTAGTTTACAACACAAAAAGGACTACTAACTACGGAAAGAAGGAATAACGATGAGGAACATCCAAAGTCGGCAAATTATTAAAGAAATTTTTATGGTTTTAATCGGTTCATTTATTTTAGCAGCAGCGCTATATCACATTCACTTCCAAAACCACTTAACAGAAGGTGGCTTTGTAGGAATTGCACTATTCATTCAAAACTTTTATGATATTTCACCATCTATTTCAACTGTATTAATGGATATCCCAATTATTTTACTGTGTGCTTCATTTTTAGGTAGAAAAATGGTTGGCTATTCATTCCTAGGTTCAATTTCATTCGGAGTATTTTATTCCTTTATGGAAAATTATTCTCCATTTACGGTAGATTTATCAAATAACTTATTTATAGCTGCAGTAGTTGGCGGTGCGTTAGCTGGTATTGGACTCGGTTTTATATTGCGATTTGGCGGTGCAACCGGTGGAGACGATATTTTAACAATTGTATTAAGTAAACGAACTCGTTTTACAATTGGGCAAATTTTCTTCGTCTTTGACGCGATTGTTCTTGCGCTTTCATTATATTATTTAAATTGGACAGAAATTGCTTTTACTATTCTTTCGATTGCCGTACAGGCAAAAACATTGGATTTAATTTATTATCCAAAAACAGAAAAAACAGCAGAAAAGCAGCCAGTATCTGTTCCAATGTCCAAAAAACATGCAACAAATTAAAAAAGCGAAAGGCTTCGGCCTCTCGCTTTTTTTATGCTCTTTTTTCTTTCTCGACTATATGGCGCACTTGATAAAATCTATTTGCAAATTCAGTAACGTTTCTTGTTAAACGATAATTCACTGTAGATCCAATTGCCATTCCAATTACCGGTATACCTTGGAATAATTTACGACGAAGAGCATAAATCGAAAATGTCTTCAAAATTTGTTTTAACACAACCTCAGTAGAAGCTGTTTGTAGCACTGCTTCGTCTCCTTCGTAGAAGAACGAATCTTCTTGCTCCAGCTCTTGCAATAAATTGTACCATGCGTATTGCTGAAGTCTTCCTGGTAGTAATGACGCATGAAACACCTTTAACGCAAGCATCATTTCATACGGCTTGTTCACATCATGTCCAAATGATGTTGCAATAAGTTGGACTGCCTTCACATTTAATGCGATCATAACCGGAAAATCCGCCGTTAATAATAATAAACCTCCAGCACCTGTTGCCCCGCCTTGTACAAATGAATATAGACGATGACGTGCTGTTTGCTGCTCTGCTATGTATGTTAATTGATCAATAGATAATACTTTCAAATCTTCAAGCTGTTCAATCGATTCATCAAATAATCTTGATGTTCCTAAAATCCGATTACGTGCATCTAACTGTGCTTGTGAACTTTGAATAAATGCATGCAAATGAAAGAGCCATCCATCTGCTTTCGTGAAGAATTCTTTTCGCTTTTTCTCAGGTAATTTCGCAACTGTAGTATGTAACCATTTATCAAACACTTTTTGAAAATCGGTCGCTTCTTGCTCAACTAATTGCGCTTCCCATTCTTTTATATTGTCTAAAATGGCTTGTTCTCGCTTCGATCGCATCGTAACAACCACCTCGTTCGATTTTTTTCTATTGTAACATATTTCTGCTTATTCTTTGCAAATATGCTTGTCTATCTTTATTCACATACCATTTTTGAATGGCATAAAATATTAACAAAAAGGATGAGATAAATCACATGAATCTATCCGATATAAAAAAAGAATATAATGCGGTATTCAGCTTAGGACAAAACTGCTGGCCTGCTTGGGCATTATATCAATTAGAATTATCACCATTTTTTGGCGTTATTGATTTTATGCTAAGCCCCTCATTAGAAAAAGTGAATGTATTATTACAAAATCGATTTGACCGCTTTTTAAATTTCGAAAATTTATCCTTCATCTCATTTTGGGATGATGATGCAAAATTAAGATTAAGGGACAACCTTTATGAAATTGACTCCTGTCATGACTTTAAAACAGATGTAAACACACCAACTTCTTGGCCTTCTTATACAGAAATTAAGTTAAATTATGAACATCGTATTAATCGTTTTCTAGCTACAATTGAAACGGCCGAATCCATATTATTTATTCGAACTGGAGGAACATATGAAGAAGCATGTTCCCTAGAACAAATTTTATCTCAAATCGTTACACATACATTCTCTGTCCTGTTACTAATTCCTGCCGATATACCAACTATCACCCAAGAAGATTGGGGATTACAACGTGTTTGCGTTATGAAATGTCCTATTATGGATGTATACCAATACAATGAAGCATTTTGGAAAGACTTATTTGATGGAATTACGATTAGACCACATTCTTAAATACATGACACCTTTACTACAAAACATATTATAATCTTCCTTATACAAAAAAATAAGGAGTGATTGTATATGTATCCACGTGCAAAGGCTTTTGGCATTGCTATACATCACGGGCGTCTTCTCGTACAAGAATATCATTCAGCCGATGAAACATTTTACCGACCTCTTGGTGGTTCAATTGAACTTGGTGAACAATCAGCACATACCGTTATTCGTGAATTTAGGGAAGAGCTTCATACAGAAGTGGAAATCACCAATTATTTAGGTTGTTTAGAAAATGTCTTTCATCTAGATGGAGACATTGGTCATGAAATTATTCAACTATATTCTTTGCGTTTATTAGACACGTCACTATATGAAATGAAAATATTAAATATACAAGATGAGGAAACAGTAGCATATGCGAAATGGATTCCTATTACGGCATTCATTCAGAAAGAAAAAATATTATATCCGGATGGAGTTTTAAAATACATCCAAAAGAAAAAAGACGAAATCCTATAGGATCTCGTCTTTTTTTTCATATATTAACCAATATCTCCAAGACGTAGTACGTCACGAGCAATCATAACTTCTTCGTCAGTTGGAATTACGATAATTTTTACTGGAGAGTGTGGGAAGCTGATGAATGCTTCTTCACCGAATACGTTATTACGTTTTGCATCGAAGTATACGCCCATGTACTCAAGGCCTTCTAATACGCGCTCACGAATAATCGCACTGTTTTCACCTACACCAGCTGTGAAAATGATTGCGTCTACACCTTTCATACGAGCAGTGTAAGAACCGATGTATTTGTGGATACGGCTTACGAATACATCAAGTGCTACTTTCGCACGGTGGTCGCCTTCTTCTTCCTTCGCAATGATGTCACGTAGGTCACTAGAGTAACCAGTAAGACCTAACATACCACTCTTCTTGTTTAATACGTTAACTACTTCTTCTACTGTTTGGCCTGTTTTTTCCATGATGTATGGAATTAACGCAGGGTCAAGGTTACCAGAACGTGTACCCATTGTTACACCAGCAAGTGGAGTGAAGCCCATAGAAGTATCAATAGATTTACCGCCTTCTACTGCTGCGATACTTGCACCGTTACCTAAGTGACAAGAAAGTAAGCTTAAGCTTTCAATTGGACGACCTAATAATTCAGCCGCACGCTCAGTTACATATTTATGAGAAGTTCCGTGGAAACCGTATTTACGGATGCCGAATTTTTCATAGTACTCATATGGTAAGCTGTATAGGAATGCAGATTCCGGCATTGTTTGGTGGAATGCTGTATCGAATACTGCTACTGCTGGTACGTTTGGTAATACTTCTTGGAATGCTTTAATACCAACAACGTTTGCTGGGTTATGAAGTGGTGCTAAATCGCTTAATTCTTCGATATCAGCTAATACTTCATCAGTAATTAAAACAGAGTCAGCAAATTTTTCCCCGCCGTGAACAACACGGTGACCGATACCGCCAATCTCATCTAGAGATTTAACGATTCCGTTTTCAGTTAACTTTTTAAGAAGCATATTAACTGCTACTGCGTGATCTGGAATGTTTGTAATTTCTTTTTGTTTTTCGCCATCTACAGTAATAGTGAAGATACTATCTTCTAAACCGATACGTTCTACTAAACCTTTTGTTAATACTGTTTCACTTGGCATTTCAAATAATTGGAATTTTAAGGAAGAGCTTCCTGCGTTAATCGCGATGATTTTTGACATCTAGTCTTTCGCCCCTTTTTCTCTTGGTAGTTGTGTGGATGTTTCCACAAACCGCTCGATTTTATCTGATCAAATTCACTAAATATGAAAACGTTTCATCATTAGCAAATTTTATACTCACGATTTTAATTTAAACATCGTCCGACATATATTTCAAGTGAAAAAATTGTAACACCAAGAAAAAATATATATTACAGATTTCAAAAAAATTCAGTTAAATCTTGTATATATTTAAAAATATGACATATTATATAAAAC
>NZ_JBEUTW010000202.1:0-3548 GCF_040492675.1 Bacillus sp. AP50 | reverse complement strand
AACAAAACCCCCACTGATTAAAGTTGCACTTTAATATTCTATAGTTCTATTAAGAAGGAGTATGTGAAAAATATAATGGAGAAAAACATTCAACAAGAGAAAGATAAAGAAAAACCTGTTTTTTATGATCCGAAAGGAAGGAGAAACATAGCCTTTATTTGGTTTCTATGTATCTCAATAGTTAGTGTAAGTGTTGTATTTTATTTTTTCTTTCAAAGTATTTTTTCAACACCAGAAATTCCAAATATGAATACCGCTGTACAACAAGATACTAAACTTGTACCAATTAATCAAAAACTTAGTGATCAGCAGTTAAAGGAGGAAGCATTTAACCCAAATACCGAAACGAAGGATAATAAAAATTTGGTGAATCCGCCGAAGGATAGTAAACATCCTAAAGAAGTGTATGGTTTTTATGTAAACTGGGATGAAAATAGTACCGCTTCTTTAAAAGAAAATATTGATTCATTAACTACGTTAGTACCAGAGTGGTATCATTTAAAAGCAGATTTAACGATTAGAAGTGAGATAAAACCTGAGATAGTAAAGTTGGCAGAAAAAAATCAAGTGAAGATTATGCCTTTGCTTACTAACTATACTGAGGAAGCTTCTGGTCCTGATAGTGGGCTAATTCATAAGTTACTGAGTTCCTCAAACGATGTAAAGACAAAGTTTATTAATGATTTAGTAAGCCAAGTTAAAAAAAATCAGTTTTCAGGTATTAATATTGACTTTGAGGCCGTACCTGAAAGTGATAGAGAAAACTTAACAAATTTTATGAAAGAACTTACTAAGGAATTTCATGAACATGATTTGCTCGTTACACAAGATGTTCCAGCTAATGATAAGGCTTTTGATTATAGTGCGTTAGCAAAAATAATAGATCGAATGATTGTAATGATGTACGATGAGCACTATGGAGCGGGGGAACCAGGACCAATTGCTTCAAATAAATGGTTCCAACATACATTAAAAGAACTGAATATTCCGTCTAATAAACTTATAGTTGCTTTCGGTAACTATGGATATGATTGGGAAGTAAATAGTAAAGAAGCTGCAAAGTCTATGACTTTCTCAGAAGTTATGGCAATGGCTCATGATTCAAATATAAAAATTCAATGGGATAAGGTGAGTGGAAATCCGTATTTTAGATATAAAACAGGAGAGAAAGAACATACTGCTTGGTTCTTAGACGGTGTTACTCTTTATAATCAAGTGAAAATCGCAATGGACAATCATGCAAAGGGGTTTGCGCTATGGAGATTAGGAGCAGAAGATCCTACAATATGGAAAGTTTTAAAAAATCCTATTGAGGTACAAAAAAATCCTAATGTATTACATAAAATCAGTAGTTTAGATGAAGTGAATTATTCTGGACAAGGTGAAATTTTACAGATTGAGAATGAAAGAAAAAATGGATTGAGAGATTTTAAAGTAGGCAAAGATGATTATATTACAGATGAAGTATATCAATCCTTACCATCTGCATATGAAGTGCAACGATATGGAAAACCAAATGGGAAACAAGTAGTATTAACATTTGATGATGGACCAGACCCGAAATATACGCCAGAAATATTAGATATATTAAAAGAGAATCAAATAAAAGCTGCTTTTTTTGTACTTGGTGAAAACGCGCAACTAAATACTAGTATTGTAAAAAGAATATACGATGAAGGGCATGAAATTGGCAATCATACTTTCAAGCATCCTAACATAGCAGATATGTCTTTACTACGAACGAAAGTAGAACTTAATACGACGCAACGTTTAATTCAGGAAGTAACTGGACATTCTACGGTTTTATTTAGACCGCCATATGAAGCGGATGCTAACCCGGATTCATCAAATGAAATATTGCCTATTTTACGTGCACAAAATATGAACTATACAATGGTAGCGGAAAAAGTTGATCCCGAAGACTGGGCAATACCATCAACAAATGAATTAGTAAAGCGTGCTCTTAATCCCATTTATAAGGGAGAGGGAAATATTATTCTTCTCCATGATGCGGGAGGGAACCGTACACATACAGTAGAGGCGCTCCCAATTATTATTAAAGACCTAAAAAAGCATGGATATAGTTTTGTAACAATTTCAGATTTAATGAATAAAGAACGAGATGAAATCATGCCTCCTGTTTCTTCTGAGGGGAAGCAATATTTGCTTTACAATAAAGCTGTCTTTTCAGGGGCAGGATACTTTAAGCATATATTAACAACTATTTTTTATATTGCTATTGGATTAGGGATTTTTCGATTTTTATTCTTAATTTATTTTGCATGGAAGCAGAAAAGAAAAACGTTATCTCGCTATATTAATTCGTCCTATCAACCTTTTGTTAGTGTTGTCATAGCAGCATATAATGAAGAAAAGGTGATAGCCAAGACAATTCACTCAATTTTGGATAGTAATTATAGAGAATTTGAAGTTATTGTTGTGGATGACGGATCGACAGATGGTACGTCAAAAGTAATGAAAGAAACATTTTATAAACACCCTAAAGTTCGTTTCATTCAGAAAGAAAACGGCGGGAAATCATCGGCAATGAACCTAGGGTTTCAACAATCGCGAGGAGAAATCATTGTCACTTTAGATGCGGATACTATTATTGCGCAAGACGCCATTTCTCTAATGGTTAGACACTTTGAAAATCAGAATGTAGCTGCAGTTTCAGGTAATGTCAAAGTGGGGAATAGACGGAATTTGTTAACTACTTGGCAACATGTTGAGTACATTACAGGGTTTAATTTAGAACGTAGAGCTTTTGATGAGTTAAATTGTATTACAGTAGTTCCAGGAGCTATTGGGGCGTGGCGCAAAAAGAATGTAGTTGAATCTGGATATTTAAGCGAAGATACGTTAGCAGAAGATACGGATCTTACTATTACATTTTTACGTCAAGGGCATAGAATTGTATATGAAGAAAAAGCGCATGCTTTTACGGAATCACCTGAAGATGTGAAAAGTCTCATTAAACAGCGGTATCGTTGGTCATATGGTACACTTCAATGTCTTTGGAAACATCGAAAAGCGTTATGTAATCCAAAGCATAAAACATTAGGATTTATTGCACTGCCTAATATGTGGTTATTCCAATATGTGCTGCAATTCATTGCTCCTTTTGCAGATATATTAATGATTATAGGACTATTTAGTAGTAATCCGCTAAAAGTTTTAGGATTTTATCTTGTTTTCTTTTTAATGGATCTTCTCGCTTCTCTGTTCGCATTTAAATTAGAGGAAGAGAACCCAAAACCATTGGCATGGTTAATTTTACAACGTTTTATTTATCGCCAATTTATGACTTATGTTGTCATTAAATCTATATTCTCATCGCTTCGAGGAGTAGCGGTAGGGTGGAATAAACTAAAGAGACTGGGGAGTGTTAAACATTCCACGGAACATAAGGAGGCATCATAAAAGAGCAGACTATCTGCTCTTTTTTCATTGGTTTTAGTTAGTTGAATGTAGAGTTGTAGTATAAAAACTGCTGCTTCTATAATGAGATTCCTATTCATCATTAATGGTGAGACATTATGTTAAGC
>NZ_JBEUTW010000201.1:0-2321 GCF_040492675.1 Bacillus sp. AP50 | reverse complement strand
TAATCAGTGGGGGTTTTGTTCCCCCCCACTAATCATCAGCCCTCACCAATCGGGCTGCCCAGCAAATAGCGGAATAAATCCTTTTAGCTTTGAAGTGAATCTCTCACTTCCATATTCTATTGATTCTTCTTTTCATTCCCTTGCTGGTGGCCTCTATTTTCTTGTTGAGACCCCCTACCATTGTTCCCTTGCTCGTTTCCGTCATTTTCTTTCTGGGATCCTCTTCCATTGTTCCCTTGCCCATTTCCATTATTCCCTTGTTGAGATCCTCTTCCCTCTTCCGTTGTTCCCTTGCTGATTCCCATTATTTCCTTGTTGAGCTTCTCTACTGTTATTCTCCTGTTGATTCCCTCTATTTTCTTGCTGAGATCCTCTTCCATTGTTTTCTTTTATTTGCTTCGATGGCTGTTCCTCTGTTTTCTTTTGTTCTTTCTGCTCTTGCTTTTCATATTTTTTTTCTTTTACAGGAGACAAATCGAGTGTTGCATCAGGAGATGACTCCGGGTGTGATTGCACCTCTTCTTCGTTTTCCACCGGATTAGACGGGGTGACAGGAGGCGTAAGTGATTTGTTCTTCTCATTCTCTTGCTTTATATAAACACCTGTGCCAATTCCAGCTTTTCTAGCATTCTCTCGTATTTGCATTGTGCTACTTTGATATTCAACTGTAATATGTTTTAGCTCATATTCTTTCTTTAATTCTTTCATTGCCTTTTCCAAAAGTGGTTCTAGTGCCTTGTCCTTTGCAACAGCTGTTAGCATAACTTGCTTATCATTCGTTAAATACTTATCCTCTTGACTTTGCTTTATAATAGTACGTATTACTTCTTGTAATTGTTTATTTTCCCATTGCTTCAATTCTTTTAAAATACGCCTTCCATCATCATTACAAGCCTGCAAATCTATAACACGAAAATCCTTTGTTACGCTCACCTCTAAACTTGGATTTATATCAACTGAGACGTAAGCAAATACTTTTTCTTCTGGTTGGTTGTAGAAAAACAGCACTGCAAATAGAAAACAAGCAACAAGTATTGATGCAGGCTTTAAAAAGGAAGGAATCGAAAAATGCGATGCTTTTTGTTCTTGCTCATCAAACGAGATTTCCTCCCCGATTATGCAAGAATCCCCTTTTCTTTTACACGTAATAAACTCTCCATTTGGTGTTAAAACAACTACGCTATGCTTTTTTATATCCATCACAATTCCTTTATTCATCATGCTTTTCCCCTCTTATGTAATCCAGAATATATGTATAGTTGTTTGCAAAAATAATACACATTGCAATAATGTATTTTCTATGTCGTTCCAACGTTTTACGACTTACCCTAACACGCGGTTCAATCTGTTTAAGCGGTAACTTTTTCTTTCGGAACAGCTCTTCCATCATTTCCTCTTCTTTTATAATTATTTTCACAATTTCTATTAAGTGCTCACGTGTATCACGATGCTTAGGAGATTCTTTAGCAAGCTCTGAGAATGTGATTTTAAACTCAGCTAGCACACTTTGAAAATGAAGAATTTCCTCCTTACGGTTACTATTTTCCATCTCTTTCATATACTCCGTAAGCGACACTTGCATTTCTAACATTTCCTCTTGCTCATCTTCTTTTAAAAAGACAAAGTTATGTTTAGACTCCTTACGTATATAGTCAATTACATCTCTTTTTATAAGAAGATCAGCAAACGCTAAAAAGGATTTTCCTTTTGTATAGGAATACTGTTCAATTGCTTCGTTAAAAGCAAACAATCCAATGCTATATTCATCATCCTGTTCTGTAATATATCGACGGCAGACAGATGAGATTGATTTTCTAATAAAAGGCTGATACTGTACGATAAACGCTTCTTTGTCTTCTTCATTGTTTTGTATGTTACATACGATATCTTCTATTTTCGGTTTTCTTAAGATCTTCATTACTAAACTCAACACTTGTAATCTCCCAGCCTCCTTCAAATAGCAAAATGGCCACTACACAAGTGACCATTTAACCAGATTTTCTTGGTACTTTTCTTCGGTCTTGTTTTCTTGCTGTTAGTTATATTTTTCGAGTCTAACTTTTCCCAACGTTTTCTTAATAATTTTCCTTTTCTCTCGGCACTAAAGTTAAGTTTGTATTTTTATCTACTTTCTTATTTTCTACCGTTCGTTTTGCTTATTCTCTTTCTATTTTATCTGCAATCCTTGAATAACTCTTCTCTATATAATTGGTAATTTCATCCTTCCATTTTGGATGCCACTTAATCTAGTAATTTTATTAATACTTCTATATTCTTTCATAGTCATTTTTCTTCTATTTATTTTTTTCACTATACATATT
>NZ_JBEUTW010000200.1:0-17495 GCF_040492675.1 Bacillus sp. AP50 | reverse complement strand
CGTTCAGTTTTCAAAGAACTTGTCCGCCGCTTCAGAAGCGACTTCATCATATTAACATCTTCATTTTTCGATGTCAACTAAGTTTTAAAATTTCTTTTTTGTCGTTTTCTGCGTTTCCGCATCAGCGACGTTTATTAATATACCATCACACTTTTTAAATAACAAGTGTTTTTTTATAAAAATATAAAAAAATTATCTACCCTACTTTCTTCTATAGAAATAACTATTATCCTCTCTACTAAAAATAGTTATTCTGATTGTATACTACTACACTTCATTCAACAAAATTGAATTTCACAATACCTTCCCAAATTTTCATTCTCTTCTATATTAAGGTTTATAATAATTATCCTTCTATAAAATAACTATACAAATTAGCCGTAAGAAAAAATCCCATCTACATTAAACAGCCACTCGCACGCATTATCCCCTTCCTTCTCATTCGAAAATTCCCCCCTACAAATTAACAACATTCCAATCCTAATATAAACTTAAGTATATTGTTGGAATTTTTTTACATTTAATTAATGAAAAATATCCATTTTTTGTTATATAGTAAGAAAGGACGCACTCAACTATAAATAAACCAATGGAGGAATTATTTTATGGATAGGTTAACAAAGTTTTCATTAAAAAACCGAGCTGCCATTATCATCATGATCTTTCTCATTTCCATACTCGGTGTTTATTCCGGCTCTAAATTACCTATGGAATTTTTACCAAGTATCGACAATCCGGCAATTACCGTCACAACCTTATCTCAAGGACTCGACGCTGAAACGATGACAAAGGATGTAACTGACCCTCTCGAAAAACAATTTCGCAATTTAGAACACGTCGACACCATTACTTCTTCTACATACGAGGGATTATCACGTATCGACATTGCGTATACATCAAAAGCAAACATGAAAGATGCAGCACGCGAAGTCGAAAAAGCCGTCAATACAATTAAATTACCTAAAGATGTAACCAAGCCCGTAGTTAGTCAATTAAACACTTCTATGATTCCACTCGCTCAAATTACTATCCAGAAACAAAACGGTTTTTCAAAAGCAGATGAAAAACAAATTGAAAAAGAAATCGTACCACAACTCGAAAACATTGATGGTGTTGCCAACGTTATGTTTTTCGGAAAATCCACCTCTGAATTATCTATCGTACTTGATCCGAACCAATTAAAAAACAAAAACGTAACATCACAGCAGGTACTAACTGTTTTACAAGGAAAAGAAACTTCTACTCCAGCTGGGGCAATTACTGTTAATCAGGAAGAATACAACCTCCGCGTCATTGGGGACATAAAAAATGTAAATGACATTAAAAACATCACTGTGGCACCCCAAGTGAAATTGCAAGACATTGCTCAAATTGAAATTAAACAACACTACGATACAATCTCACATATAAACGGAGAAGAAGGCACAGGATTAATCATCATGAAAGAACCGAGTAAAAATGCAGTTGCCATTGGAAAAGAGATTGATAAAAAAGTTAAAGAGATAGATAAGGAATATAAAGATCAATTTTCTATTAAACTTTTGGCTTCAACCCATGAACAAGTTGAAAATGCTGTTACTAGCATGGGAAAAGAAGTAATACTTGGAGCAATCGCTGCAACTCTAATTATCTTAATCTTTTTACGTAACTTCCGAACAACACTCATCGCTGTTGTCAGTATTCCATTATCTATTTTATTAACACTCTTTTTACTACATCAATCTAACATTACGCTTAACATTTTAACCCTCGGTGGTTTAGCTGTTGCGGTTGGACGTCTCGTCGATGATAGTATCGTTGTCATCGAGAATATTTTCCGCCGTTTACAAAAAGATTCTTTCTCTAAAGATATCATTCTCGATGCAACGAAAGAAGTCGCAGTCGCAATTACTTCTTCTACTTTAACAACGGTCGCTGTTTTTTTACCTATCGGCCTCGTATCGGGAGCAATCGGAAAATTAATGTTACCTATGGTATTAGCAGTTGTATATTCTATACTATCATCCTTAATCGTTGCACTAACAGTTGTTCCACTTATGGCTTTTTTACTACTCAAAAAAACAAAGCATCGAAAGCCAAGTTCTTCATCACGATATGTCGCTACATTAAAGTGGGCTCTTTCTCATAAATTCATTATTCTACTTACTGCATTTTTATTATTTGTAGGATCAATTGCAGCTTATATATTACTACCGAAAGCAAACATAAAATCTGAAGACGACACAATGTTATCTATTAACATGACATTTCCAGCCGATTATAATGCTGAATCTCAAAAACAAAAAGCATTTGATTTTGAAAAGAAATTACTTTCTAATTCAGATATAACAGACGTTATTTTACGAATGGGATCTAGCGCAGAAGATGCACAATGGGGGCAAACAACTAAAAATAACCTCGCTAGTATATTCGTAGTCTTTAAAAAAGGTTTTGATATTGATCAATATATTAAAGAATTAAAAAAGGAAAATAAAACTTTTGAGCCTGCTGAACTTGATTATATAAAAACAAGTTATTCAAGCTCTGGCGGCGGCAATAACTTACAATTTAACGTAACAGCTACTAACGAAGCGGATTTAAAAGAGGCGGCTACTATCGTTGAAACAAAACTAAAAAGCATGGATGATCTTTCTAAAGTAAAAACAAATTTAGAAGACTCTAAAAAAGAATGGCAAATTCATATTGATCAAACAAAGGCTGAACAACTAGGTTTAACACCAGAAATAGCTGCGCAACAAGTAGCATTCCTTATGAAGAAATCACCTATTGGCGAAATTACAATTAATAACGAAAAAGCTACTATTATGATAGAACACAAAAAAGAAAACATTAATAAACAAGAAGATATTTTAAATACAAACATACTATCACCTATTAATGGACCAATACCTTTAAAAGACATCGCAACTATTTCAGAAAAACAAACGCAAACAGAAATTTTCCATAAAGACGGAAAAGAAACAATCCAAATTACAGCCGAAGCTTCAAATGAAGATTTGAGTAAAGTAAACACAGCAGTAAATAAAGCGATGACTGACTTAGATTTACCTAGTGGTGCAAAAGTAAATATCGCAGGAGCTACTGAATCTATGCAAGAGAATTTTACAGATTTATTCAAAATTATGGGGATTGCAATCGGGATTGTATATTTAATTATGGTTATCACCTTCGGGCAAGCACGTGCTCCTTTTGCAATCCTATTCTCCTTACCGTTAGCTGCTGTCGGTGGTATTTTAGGATTAATCATTTCACGAACACCTGTTGATGTAAATTCCTTGATCGGCGCATTAATGTTAATCGGGATTGTTGTTACAAACGCTATTGTATTAATAGAAAGAGTCCAACAAAATCGGGAACACGGAATGGAAACTAGAGAAGCCTTACTTGAAGCAGGTTCTACTAGACTACGCCCAATTATTATGACAGCTATTACAACAATCGTTGCTATGCTCCCACTCCTATTCGGCCAATCCCAAGCAGGAAGTATGGTATCAAAAAGTTTAGCCGTCGTCGTCATCGGCGGTTTGGCAGTCTCAACTGCTCTTACATTAGTAGTCGTTCCAGTTATGTATGAACTATTAGATAAAATCGGGAGAAAAAGACGCTCCCGTAGGAAAATAAGCACTTCTACAGAAACACCTGATATTTAAAAACAAAAGGCGTTACCTTCACAAATGAAGATAACGCCTTCTCTCTATTTATTCATAAAATCCATCATTTTTTCCACATATTGCTCTATAGGTTTACTAGAATC
The DNA here is from genome assembly GCF_040492675.1 of Bacillus sp. AP50. Lineage (NCBI taxonomy): Bacteria > Bacillati > Bacillota > Bacilli > Caryophanales > Bacillaceae > Bacillus > Bacillus sp. AP50. The sequence continues at coordinate 13,741 of NZ_JBEUTW010000200.1, read as the reverse complement.
CACAATCCAAATTACATCTGTTCTTCTTTATAATTAATCACAAATTCAACAATCATTACATCCATTCCTTCTATATTAAAATACAAAAGAACCCCCTACCTATAAATAGAGAGTTCTTCTTTATAATTTATGCCGCTTTTACCTTTTTCGTTGTTTTACTTTTTCTTTTCGTTCCTGTAAAGCGCTTGTGTAATATAGATGCTATCAAGCGTGAAATAACATTGAATAGTAATACCATAATAATTAATACAGCTGCAGATTTTGTCGCAATCAACTTCGCATCTGGAATAACTCCTTCAGAATTTAATTTCCAAATGTGAACCGCTAATGTTTCAGCTGGTCTAAACGGATTTAAAGGATGCGCAGGACTTGATAAATCCGCTGCTGAATTTAAAATCGGGGATGTTAAACCCGCTGTGTAAATTAATGCTGCCGCTTCCCCAAATATACGACCCGCCGCTAAAATAATCCCTGTAATAATTTGTGGTAATGACGATGGGATAATAATACGAGCGATTGTTTGCCACTTCGTTGCACCTAATCCAAGACTTGCCTCTTTTACATTATGAGGAACTTCTGAAATCGCATTTTCACAAACACGCGTTAAACCTGGTAAATTTAAAATAGTTAAAGCAAGAGCACCACCCATTACTGTGTATCCCCAACCTGTCATTGTAACGAACACTAACAAACCAAATAAACCAACAACAATAGAAGGTAAAGACGCCATCGTCTCTATACATAGACGAACAAAATTTAAAAAACGTCCTTGTTTTGCGTACTCTGCTAAATATATTCCAGCACCTAATCCAAGAGGAATAGATATAATAAGCGTTATAACAAGCATGTAGAAGGAATTGAATAACTGCGGGCCAATCCCACCACCAGCTCTTGTATTGCTTGGTTCTCCAAACAAGAAATTAGGATCCCAAAATCCCCATCCCTTTTGTAAAATTTCAAATACTAAGAACACTAGCAAAGCTACAACTAAAGCTGCAACCGCATAAAAGATACCTGTCCAAACTTTATTTACCGTTCTTGCATTCATTATTATCGCTCACCTCTTTGCCCAATCGCTCGAATTACTAAAATAAACAGGAATGAAATAACAAGTAAAATCATCGCTAAAGTCCATAGCGCATTGTTCCAAGCAGTTCCGTTCAATGTATTCGTCATGTCCATTGTTAAAATACCAGTTAACGTCGCTGTCGGACTATATATTCCTTCTGGTAATTTAATCGTATTCCCGATTACCATTTGAACCGCTAGCGCTTCACCAAAAGCACGCGCTAAACCTAAAACAACACCTGTTAAAATCCCTTTCTTCGCAGCAGGAACAATTACTCGGCTAATCGCTTGCCATTTCGTTGATCCTAGACCATAAGAAGCTTCTAAATAATCAAATGGAACAGAACGTATTGCATCAGAAGCGATACTAGCAATAGTAGGTAAAATCATAATACTTAATACAACAATACCTGCAATTAAGCTAAAGCCTACTCCCCCAAACGAATCACGTAATAGTGGTACTAAAATCGTAACACCTAATAATCCGTATACAACCGAAGGAATACCAACTAACAATTCTAGAACAGGCTTCAATACTTTATTTCCAAATTTTGGCGAAATTAAATTCATGAATATAGCAAGAGCTATAGCAATTGGTGCACTAATAATAACCGCACCTAACGAAACCACCGTTGAACCTACAATGAAAATTAAAGCCCCGAAGGATCCTTGATCAGCATTTGGATTCCATTTTGTCGATGTTAACATCTCAGTAAATGAGATACCACTTTGTGTAAAAGATTGAATACCTTTCCCACAAATAAACGCAATAATAGCTAATGTAATTAAAACAATAAAAATACCACAAAACGTAACAAGTGATCTTCCTATATATTCACTTTTTACGTAATTAATTTGTTTTTTCCCCTTCATCACAGGACAGACCCCACTTCACAGATTGAAATGAACAGGACTGGCCTTGCAGCCAGCCCCATAAAATTTTATTACTTATTTAATTTAGACATTGGAATGTAGCCCATATCTTCTACTTGCTTTTCAAAATCTTTACCTTTTACATAATCGATGTAAGCTTTCGTCGCTTCCTTCGCTTCACCTTTTGTTACCATATATTCGTAAGACCAGAATGGATATTTACCAGACGCAATGTTTTCAACTTTCGGTTCAGCACCATCAATTTTCACTGTTTGTAGTGCGCCTTTTTTCTCGCCGACCATGTAAGACATTGCTAAATAACTCACCGAACCAGGAGTAGAGTTAATCGCTTGCTCTACTGCACCGTTAGAATCTTGTGTTGTACCAGTTCCATCATTAATTTTCGCGTCTTTCATAATCGTTTTTTCAAATGTAGCACGTGTACCAGATGAAGCCGGACGATTAATTACATTGATTTTTTCATCTTTTCCGCCTACTTCTTTCCAGTTTGTTACTTTTCCAGTGAAGATATCTTGTACTTGTTGCATTGTTAAGTTATCAACTTTTACATCTTTATTTACGACAAGAGCGAATGCAATACCCGCTACCTTGTTATCTACTAATTCTTTCGCCTTTTCAGCATCTTTTATTTTATCTCCGGACGGAACATCTGAATTACCAATTTGTACTGCACCAGATGCTACTTGGTTAATCCCAGTTCCACTACCGCCACCTTGAACTTGAATAGAAACTTTTGAATTTTTCTCCATGAATTTCTTTCCAGCTTCCTCCGCAAGAGGTAGAAGAGCTGTAGAACCAGCCGCTGCAATCGTACCTGATAATTCTTGTTTTGTATTATCGCTTCCTTTAGCAGTTTCTTTACTAGTTGTATCTTCTGCTTTCCCACAACCAACTAATGCTCCTGCTACCACTAAAGCTGCTAAAGAAAATTTAATACCTTTTTTCATAACCATGTCTTGTACCCCCATTTAGATTATCACTTTTCGAATTCGTTTTCTTTCGAACACAAATTCATTGTAGGACAACAATATTATGTGAGTGTTAAGCAATTTTTAATTTTAAGTAAATGACGATAATAATCCTTAAAAGCTAGAAATCCCAACATTTATAGTTAAATAACCCAACAAAAACCACACTAACTACGCTGCAATGTAAATATATTCTTAACAATGTAAATTCAATGTAAATGTTTTTCTCTCTTTTTCCCTTTTCGTTAAAGTTACATTTACAATTCCGCTGTATTTTGTAATTTTTACACACCTAATTTATGCACATTAAAAATAATTTCAGTAATATTTTTTAGTACAACTAAATAAATTGGAACAATTCTAAAAATAAATGAATATTTTTAAAGTACTAATTGACAACATAATCCAATGTAGTCTACTATATTACTAACAAAAAGTTTACCTTAGGAAACTTTTTAAACTCAAACTAAAAATATAGAGATGAGGTAACTTTTATGGTATCGGCTAATATAAAACCACTTTCCGAATTTAAAATAGGAGAGTTTGTACAAATTGAGAAGATACAATTAGAAGGAACTATGAAACGACGCTTATTAGATTTGGGATTTATCCCGGGGGCGACGATTAAAGTATTGCAACGCAGTCCACTTAGAGATCCGGTCGCTTATCAAGTGAGCAACACAACTATTGCACTGCGTAAAGAAGAAAGCTCCCTTATTTTCGGGGTATTAATAGGAGATGATTTCAGATGAGCAAACATCGTATCGCTTTAGCTGGTAACCCGAATACAGGGAAAAGTACATTATTTAATACTTTAACAGGCTTAAAACAACATACTGGAAACTGGACGGGAAAAACTGTTTTAAAAGCTGAAGGAGAATATGAACATAACGGAAGTAATTATACATTAATAGATTTACCGGGAACTTACTCACTATACTCAAATTCCGCAGACGAAGAAGTAGCGAGGGATTATATTATATTTGAAAAACCAGAAGTAACTGTAGTTGTTATAGACGCAACTGCTATGGAAAGAAATTTAAATTTAGCACTCCAGGTGATGGAGATGACAAATAATGTAGTCATTTGCATTAACTTAATTGATGAAGCCGAGAAAAAAGGGATTGTTATCGATGAAAAGAAATTAGCAAAATCACTTGGTGTACCTGTCGTTAAAATTTCAGCACGTAACCGAGTAGGTATTGGTCATTTGCTAAATGTTATTGCAAGAGTAGCAAATAAAAAACTAATTCCAACACCAATTAAAATTACTTACAGCGAAAAAATTGAAAATATGATTCAGGAATTAGAACCACAAATTTATAAAGTGTTCGGTGATACGTATCCAGCACGTTGGATTGCGTTACGTATATTAGATGGAGATAAAAATTTCTTAACTACACTTCAAAAACACCATAATGAACCACTTGTAAGGGAGGTCGTAATTAATGGAATCTCACTCAGCCAGTAAAGGTCTTCCATTAGACTATATTATTCAACATGCACAAACACTTTCAAAAGAAGATATACGAGATGATATAGTCGGAGATATTTACCGAACATCTGCAAGCATATGTAAAGAATCTGTCCAATATACAAATACTGATAAATTATATCGTTCTGAAAAACTAGATAAAATTTTCACATCTCCAATCTGGGGATTCCCAATTATGCTCGGTATTTTATCTATTATTTTTTATCTTACAATTGCAGGCGCTAACGTACCATCTGATATGATTGCCGAATTCTTCGGATGGGCCGAAGGATATTTAACATCTTGGTTCCAAGCAGCGCATGCACCTGAATGGTTACATGGCATTTTAATACTTGGTTTGTTCCGTGGTATCGGTGCTGTTATTAGCGTTATGTTACCACCTATGGCAATCTTTTTCCCTATGTTCGCGCTATTAGAAAACTACGGATACTTACCACGTGTCGCGTTTAATATGGACCGCTTATTCAAACGATCCGGCGCACACGGGAAACAATCTTTAACAATGGCAATGGGATTTGGTTGTAATGCAGCAGCCATTATGTCAACACGTATCATTGAATCACCACGTGAACGTATGCTAGCAATTTTAACGAACAACTTCGTTCCTTGTAACGGTCGCTGGCCTATGTTAATTTTAATGGCTTCACTATTTATGGCTGCTGGTTATACAGGCAGTATGCAAACATTGGTTACTGCTGGCGTTGTAGTTGGAATGGTTGTAATTGGTGTTATTATGACATTAACTGTTTCTTGGGTACTATCAAAGACAGCCTTAAAAGGGATTCCAACTCACTACACACTTGAGTTACCTCCGTACCGCAAGCCAAAAGTTTGGAATACCATTGTTCGCGCAACACTCGATAAATCAATCTATGTTTTAAAACGAGCTATAGTTGTTGCTGCCCCTGCGGCTGCATTAACTTGGTTACTTGCTAACATTTTTATCGGTGACACAAGCTTACTTATGTATTTTGTAAACTTCCTAGATCCATTTGCTAAAATGTTAGGACTTGACGGGTTTATTCTAGCTGCATTCATTCTTGGACTACCCGCTAATGAAATTGTAATCCCAATTTTATTAATGTCTTACTTATCAACTGGGGCTTTAACTGAAATAGATGATTTTAATCAAATTAAAAATCTATTCCTAGAAAATGGTTGGACTTGGTTAACAGCGTTAAACACAATGTTGTTCTCACTTCTTCATTTCCCGTGCGGAACAACACTTGTTAATATATACAAAGAAACAAAAAGTGCAAAATGGACATTCTTATCGTTTGCAATCCCTACCGTTATCGCCATTGTTGTTACATTCCTCTCTACACAATTGGTACATTGGTTAGGGCTTGTATAAAGCAAAGCATACATAGAAGGTATCCCCCTTCACATATGCTTTGCACGAAAGAAACCTGAAATTATTCAGGTTTCTTTTTTTGCACATCAGTATTCCACGGCTGTGCTCCATACGTTGTGAGTTTTTTATGAATAAAATATATAGTTCCTGGAAGAACTGCCATTAATATCGTGCAACTAATTCCTAATCCAGTAAACAACTTTCATCACCTTATTTCACTCTTTTCGGTAAAGCTGAACCTGAATGTTCAATTGTTGGATGAACATGAACAGTAATTTCAGCATTACTAAAGTAATTTTCGCCTTGATCCCAATTCTTACTTATTTTTGTCCACTCTTTATAATTATGTCGCTTATACACTTCCCCTAACTCTAATACATCTACCTTATATTTTTTTTGAACAAGCTTAATCGATTTTTGAATACGCTCCTCCATTTCTTCCGATATATCCTTCTCTAAACGCTTTTCATTCAAAACCTTTTTATGATCACTGAAATGCAACTCAGCCAATGTGCCTTCCAGAGATAAATGAATATCAAACTTTGGTTTTGTAGCATTCGTTGTGGATACTTTAATTTTTCGACGTAACTTATGAATTTCATATGTAATAAGTTGATTCTTTTTACGGATGGTAAAAAAACCTCCAATTTTTTTGCCTATTATATAATTCATCCCTACTGTTTCTTCCCCACTCAAATTGCCTACACATTTATTATCCTTTCCACGAAACAATGCTGCACCGTTCATTTGTACTCCTTGTTTTGTTAGTTCCAGAATAGGTAATACAAAACTTCGGTTAGAGATCATCTTTTCCTGCACCTCACCAATTCTTGCAGCCTCAATCATTTGGGCATTTTTCGGAGGGTGTTCAGCTAACATATCAATATACTGCGCCGGTAAATTTTCAGGCTTGGCACTTTGTTTTAAAATAGCTTCGGCATTTTTATTAGAAACGAACAAACGAATATTTCTTCTCATCTCATGATCGCGAATATATACATCTAACGTATTTTGTAAAATGTATGGATGTGAAAGTAATTCTTCAGAGAAAATAATCACCTGTATATGAGGGAAAAATAATGTACGACTAATTTTTTTGGCGATTATTCTTATTTGTTCAAATACACTATCTGCTTTTGCACTAACATTAATATAATTTTCGCTATCCCCACCCCCTTGTCCACCCTGTTGAGACAATTTACTGGGGAGTACCATCTGATAGGTCCCTTTCATAATTGGATTCGCTTTCTTCTCCTTCACAATATCGTAAGCCGCTCCTACTACAAATCCTCTTTCTTCTATCTCTTCTAACTCAGAACACCCACTCATAAATCCAGTTAAAGCCATAACCATTATAATTTTAAGAAGGTGTTTCATTTCCACCATTCCTTCTTTTTATTTTATATACAATTAAAACGAGCAAAGGAGCTAACACAACAAACCCCATATCTATCCAAGCTAAATAAGTCCCATAACTTGATAAAGTATTTAAACTACTAGGTATCATATTCACCATAAAAATAATAGGGGCACTTATGAAAATAAAAATTTGTTTCTTCACTTTCGGAAACATAGCACAAAACAATAAAGATGCGACGTCATAATACATTGCTGTAGTGTTATAAATAGTAATAATCCAAGTCGTAAAAAAAATCGCATCAAACCTTTCTAAAAATCCTCCACCAATTTCAATTTCTTTCCCTAATTCAATTGTTGGATATGTCAATCCACGTGTTGTCATATACGTAAAAACACTAATACAAGTTACATAAATTAAAATGTATGACAGCACGTTTACCATCACCGCTTTCGCGACTGCCATTGGCGCTTTTTTCGCTGTCTTATCATTCAGCAACACCGCATAAAATAAAGCTACTTCAAATCCAATAAACGTAAAAATAGAATTTTTAACTCCAACAGCATATTGACTTACTTTCGTTTGAAAAGCTGGTAGTAAATTATTTATTTCCATTAAATTTATATTCAATAAAGAAAGAAGTACTATCGCAATTAAAACAATAGGCAAGAATAAAACATTTAACCTTAATAAGGCTGCTCTTGATCCTGCTATTCCATAAATAACAACTAATAAGAAGAAAAAAGACAGTAGTTGTATTGGTGTATCACTAAATAAATACGTTTGAGAAATAACTGAAATCATTCGCGATTCATACGCTGTCAAAGCAGCAAACGTTAATACTAAAATACTACTAATTGTGTATGCAACAGGCTTCGTCAAATGCGCACTCGTATATTGAACAAAATTTTGTTTTGGAAATAAGATAGCCACTCTCGTCACAAACCAGCCTAAAACTGCGCAAATCAGTCCACCCAAAAGCAAGATAATCCAACCGTCCGAAAATAAAGTTTGGTTAGCAATATCTCTTGGCATAGACAATGCCCCTATACCAATAATGGTCGATGATACCGCAAACCCAATTTCCCGAGATCCAATCTCTTCATCGCCATACTCAAATGGTTTCAATTATTTTCGCTCCTTTGGACGTATTGTAGAATCTTTTGTTTGTAAGTACTCCGGTCTATCTTTCAACATCGCTTTTGGTATGCGAATAAATTCTTCTTTCCAATCTTTATAAAATGCAGGAGCAATTGGAGTTGTATACGGTATACCAACACTTGTTAAATTTGTAATATGAACAGCAAGTGCAATCAGAGCTAGAATGATCCCATACAACCCAAAAGCAGTTGCAGCTAATACAAAGACGAAAAGTAAAATCCGGAACGTAATCGTAATACTATATACAGGAAGCGAGAACGTAGCAATCGCAGTAACTGCAATAATAATAACTAAAAACGGATTTACAATCCCTGCATTTACCGCAGCTTCTCCAATTACAAGACCTCCTACAATCCCTATCGTTTGTCCCATTGGTTTGGGCAATCGGATTCCAGCTTCTCGTATTAATTCCATAGTCAAGGCCATCATTAACGTTTCAATATATGCTGGGAACGGAACACCTTCCCTCGCACCTGCAATTGAATAAGCCAGTTTAGAAGGAATAAGTCCTTGATGATAAGATACAAGTGCTACATACATAGCTGGTAACAAAACCGCGATTATACCTGAACCCATACGTAAAAATCTTAGTAACGTTCCAATCACCCAGCGCTCGTAATGATCTTCTACAGATTGAAAAATATCAACAAACACAAGCGGTGCAATAAGAGCAAACGGAGATCCGTCTACTAAAATGGCCGCTTTTCCCTTCGCTAATGACGCTATAATATTATCTGGCCTCTCTGTATTCAAAAACTGTGGAAATGGAGATAAATTATTATCCTGAATTAATTGTTCAATCGTACCTGTTTCCAAAATAATATCTGTCACTATTGATTGAAGACGGCGATCTAACTCTTTTACAATGTGAGGATTAATAATATCTTCTATATATACTAGGGTTACTTCTTTCTGCGATCGCTTCCCCATAATATAAGATTGGAACCTCAACTTTGGATCGCGTAAACTGCGTCGGATTAACATTTTATTCACATTAATATCTTCATTTAATCCAACTCTCGGTCCGCGTATTAAATCTTCTGTCACTGGTGGCTCTAAACTTCTCTTCTCCCAAGCCCTACTATTAATAACGATAGCAGTTTGAATATTATCAATTAATATAACTGTATCTCCCGCTAAAATCGCATTTATAATATCCGGAAACGTTGTCTTCTTACCCACTTCCGCAATAGAAATAAAACGATCCAATAACGTCTGAACGACAGCCGCTTCATTTTGCACTTCTTCATATTGAAGAGTACGAACTACATATTTATAAACATTATCCTTGTCTGTTAACCCACATAAAAACACAACCGCACAACGTGTAAAACTCCCAGCAAGAACAACTTCTCTAATTGTTAAATCATTAGGTGAACCTAACTCATCCCTAATTTCTTTCATAACTTCAAATAAGTTACCTTCAAGCTCTAACAATTTCCCCACCTAACTTCCTTTTCAACAAGTTTTTAGTTAGATTCCGCTAATTGAAGAAAATATATACAAAAAAGAGCTATCTCTTTTCAAAGATAGCTCTAATAAAGTAAAACTTTAATCACCCCTCACCAATCGGACTTTTACAGGCAGCAGGGCCCCTACCTAACTTCTTTGCTTCCGCTTAATTTTGAGTTGAGGGTCTTACTGCCCGTTAATGCGGGATAAACGAATTACTTTTCTACTATTGTATTGTTTTTCTTTATAGATACACCTTTTGTAAATCCACTAACTACAAACATCACAATTATATTAATTAACAATGCGACTATACCTACATTCAAATCTTTTATATACTGCGGGAAGCTCGGAAACATCGTGGCTATAGTTGAACCAGATAAGGTAATATATGCGACCACTAATAGCCCAACTCCCATTCCTGCAATCGCCCCTTGCTTCGTAATAATTTGACGTGGAAACAAGCTACATACAAGTGCAGGGAAAAGTTGTGTAACAATACTGTATCCCATTAATAGAAGCGCTCCTATCGTTTCTCCTCCTTTAAATGTAAATAAAACTGCCACGAGCGTTACTACAGGCACAAATAATTTTGCCATCTTAGCAACTTGTCTATCTGAAGCAGATGGAACTATCGTTCGATAAATATTTTTCGCTAACAGTGTAGAAGCCGCCATAACAAGCATCGAACCCGGAACCAATGCCGTTAATACTCCCGCACTACCAATAATTCCAATAAACCAAGGGTCAAACGTTTGAAGAGCAAGTCTGAACAATGAAAGGTCTACATCCGCTCCTTTTAATCCCGGAACCTGTAATATAGCAGCAAATCCTGCAAAAAATACGAAAAGTAAAACTAAAGAATACAATGGCATAATTGCTGCATTTTTACGAAATACTTTTTCATTTTTTGCAGAAAAAGCAGAAGCAAATGTATGAGGCCACATATAGAAACCGAGGGCCGTTAATATAATAGTAGAAACAAACCAAGAAATACTCATTCCTTCTTCAGATAAAGATAAAAATCCCGGTTTCGCTGCCTCTACAGCCTCAAACATCGGCTGAAATCCTCCATAATAATGATACGGTAAATATATACCTAAAAACATAACGATAAACAGTATCATAATATCCTTCAAAGCGGCCGTCCAAGCCGAACCATGTATACCTGAAACCATTACATATATAGTTATAACAATAGCACCAATCCAAACCGCAACAACAGGTGACACCCTTCCGTAAGAAGCTTCTGAAACGATAATTCCCAGTCCTTTTAACTGTAAAACAAGATATGGGATGATGGAAACAACACCAACAATCGAAACAATAAGTCCAAGCGCTTTACTTCTATATTTCTTCGCAAAAAAATCCGACTGTGAAACAAGGTTATGCTCTTTCGCATACTTCCAAATCGGTGGCAATAAAAAATACGATAAAAGATAAGCTAAAGCGCCATAACCTAAAATATAAAAGGTAGGTGCTCCTTTACTATATGCCCAGCCACTTCCTCCCAAAAATGTAAACGTCGTATAAATTTCACCTGCCATAAGGAGAAAAACAAAAATAGTGCCAAACCCTCTTCCCCCAACTGACCATTGCTCTAAATTCATATCTTTTCCATGTTGTGCCCGAATCCCTAAAAATAGTGCGAGAAACAAAAATAAAATAATGATAAGTAATGCAGTCATTTTACATCCTCCTTATTAGCAGGATCAAACACGTACACAAGCCCCATACAAAAAGATGTAATAAACACTGATAATAATACCCAAAATAATAAAAATGGCATCCCTAATACGTAAGGAGTAACTGAATTCGCAAATATTGGCCCAACTACTAAACAAAGAACTGGGATAAGCGCTAGAATGTGTATTTTCTTCATCTCATTCTCCTTTACTTATAAAGTTCATAATGGCTGATACAAAGACTTCCACTCCAATCGGCAATGCATCTTCGTCAATCGTAAAACGAGGGTGATGGTGAGGATATATAATACCTTTCTCTTTATTTCCCGCTCCGATAAAAAAGAATGTCCCCGGTGCCTTTTGTAAAAACGCTGAAAAATCTTCTCCAGCCATAGTCGGCTGTAAACGAACAACTCTATCCCTTCCATAAAGTTGTAATGCCGTTTGTTCAATAAGCTCTGTAGCTTCATAGTCATTTACAACTGGTCGATACCCATATTCATATGAAAATGTATATTTCGCTCCGTAAGATTCCGTAATATGCTTCACAATCCGCTCAATCTTCTTCTCTGTTTCACCTCGTAATTCATGTCTTAAACTTCTTACTGTCCCTTCAATCTCGGCTTGCTCTGGTATTACATTATGAGTTGTCCCCGCATGAAATTGTGTAACAGATATTACGAGAGAATCTAATGGATTCGTGAGGCGAGATACAATTTGCTGAAGTTGCGAAACGACTTGTGTTCCAATTGCAATACTATCCACCGTTTCATGAGGGATTCCAGCATGTCCACCTTTTCCCTCTATCTTAATTTTAAAAACATCCGGTGCAGCCATTGCAGGGCCATAAATAACACCTATTTTCCCAACCTCTAATGACGCCCAAAGGTGAGCACCAATAATATAATCCACACCTTCCATTACACCTGCAGCAACCATCTCCTCTGCACCACCAGGAAAATTCTCTTCAGCATGTTGGAATAGAAAACGAATCTCCCCTTTAATTTTCTCTCTTTCTCCTACTAACTTATGTACAACCCCAAGTAATATCGCTATATGTCCATCATGACCACATGCATGCATTACACCTTTATATATAGAAATAAAATCAAACTCATTTTCTTCATGAATAGGAAGAGCATCCATATCGGCTCGAATCGCAACTGTTTTGCCCGGATGTTTACCTACTAACTTTGCCATCACACTATATTTAGTCGGCCGTGACACTTCTAAATATGGGAATTTCCGAAGTATATCGAACACAAACTGCGATGTTTTCTCTTCTTGAAAAGATAACTCTGGATACTTATGAAAATGCCTTCTCCACTCAACCAACTGATTTTTTGACAAAACAAGTTCCTTTGCAACATCCATTTCTCTTCTCCCCTTCTTCACCAAGTTAAATGTTATTATAACGTGAATTGTTAACTTTTAAAAGAATCTTCTGAATTTTCAGTGATGATAAACTAAAAAGAAAAAGCCATCCAAAAGACGACTTTTTCATTATTATAAAATAGTAATTGCTTGTTTTCCCATTTGCTCCCAAGCTTTCTCAAATTCTGCTCGCGGAACAGCCAAGCGCGGATTATTTTTAAGAGGATCATTTACATATACAAAGTTTTGATCATATCCAATTACTACTGCACTATGCTCATAATATGTAATTTTCACTTCGCCTGAACTCGTATTCCATGTTTCAAAACTACTTTCAGCTAGCGGCTTAAACGTCGTATTAATAATGACCCATACCGGAGAACCAGAACTAATTACTTTATATATATCTTGCATGTCTCTACCTGTTAAATTAATTACTTTTTCAGGAACATATTTTTCTGCTAAATCAAAGATTGGTTTATTGTATACACCATATCCAGGCTCTGCCTTTGTATAAATATTTCCCACAAATCCCTCGTAAGGATTTCCACGCAAACCATTTTGTTCAAATGGAACACGATGAATTTCGCTAGCAAGTTGCATCTTATCTACTTGTACACCTTTATATTGCAGCAACATAGCTAAACTTGTCACTTCACATCCTCGAGGTAATTCTGGTAATTGTTTAATAAACGGAACATCTTCAATCATAGCTGCTTCTTTCATTTCAGATAGAAACTCTAAGCGTAGAACTTGCGCCTTTTGCATGATTTTATCTTTTCCTATAAAAAATGCAGCAGCAAGTATAATCCCAAAAACAAAAAGATATTTTAACTTTTTCATTATAAACAAAACTCCATTAATTATTATTTTACAGACACAACTCTTATCATTGTACCCTTCTTCTTACTAGTTTGCTAGAAAGATCATGTG